>CAYGXT010000354.1:0-3859 GCA_964353695.1 uncultured Myxococcaceae bacterium | reverse complement strand
CCGAGGATCGCGCTGCGAAGCGTCTGGCTCGTGATGGCGATGCCGACCACCAGGCCGAGAAGCGTCGAGAAGGCGAAGCTCGCGCCGGCGCCAGATTCGAAGAGCCAGTAGGCCTGGGAGAGCGCCGAGAGCTGCGCCGGATGCATCACGCGATAGGGGGGAGGATCGCCGGCGGGCTGAAGCTCGCGCAACACTTGCTCGGCGCGGCCCGGCTCGCGCAGCCGGAGCAGAAAGTAGGCGCTGCGATCGGAGCTGAAGGTCTCGTCGAGGATCGTCGCCGCCGTGGCGCGCGAAAGAAAGACGTTGGCGCCGCCGATCGCACGCAGGCCGTGCGTGATGCCCGCCACGCGCACGCGATGCCCGCTCACCTCCGCCGTGTCTCCTACCCGCACGCCGAGCTTGCCGAGATCTCCGGCGTCGACCACCACGTTGCCGTCGGGCTCGAGGGCGCGGCGCAGCCCTTCGTCGAAAGAGCGCGGCAGGCTGAGGCTGCCCGGCCCGACATCGAGGCCGATCACGTAGATGGTGACTCTCCCCCCGTCGGGGCGGCGCCAGTCGGTCCAGCCGAACGCGAGCGACTGTACGCTGGTGACTTCGGGATGCGTCCGCAGCCGCATCTCGTAGCGGCGCGGCATCTCGCGAGCGAGGTCGAAGCTCTCGGTGCGTCCTTCCACCACCCAGAGATCGGCGCCCGCCTGGTCCACCACTGCCGTGAAGGTGCTGAGCATGCCCAGCAGCAGACCGAGCTGCACCAGCACCAGCAGACCCGAAAAGGCCACGGCGAGCACGGCCGCGAGGTAGCGCTTCCACTCGTAGATCAGGCTCCTGCGGGCGAGGGAGACCCGTCCGCGCGCAGTCGCGGACGTGCGCGCGATTCCGCTCCACCATCCCGTCCGCGCATCCGTGCTCATCGTCGACCTTCGGCTCTTGCCGAGACCGCGGGCGGTGCAAAGAAGCGCGAGAGCATCAGCTCGAGCGTCGGCGCCACGGAGGCCGCATCGAAAGACGGATCGGCCCCGCGCCGCCATAGCACGGCATCCGCAAGTGCGACCAACAGCTTCGCGGCCACGTTCGGATCGAGGCCGGGGTCGATCTGGCCCCGCGCCGCGGCCTTCTCCAACACGCGCGTCAATGCGCTGGTTGCCTCCGTGTCGAGGCGTGCGTAGAGAGCCGCGACCCGCGGATTCCGGACCGCCTCCGCGATGATCTCGAGGCCAAGCGCGATCTGGTCACGCCCGTCGTCCCGGAGATAGCGATCGAGCACGGAGAGCAAGGCCTCGAGAAAATCGTCCGCGCTCTCCAGCTCGGCCAGCAGCGCCACGGTCTCCTGACGCTCGTGGTCCGCGATCTCCTCGACGATCACCTCCTTCGAGCTGAAGTAGCGATAGAGATTGGCGGCGCTCATGCCCGCCTCGAACGCGATTTCCTGCATCGACGCCTGATGGATGCCGCGGCGGCCAAAGCAGCGCACGGCCGCCGCGAGGATCCTCGCGTGCCGATCGGCCTGTAGTTCTCGGTTCGGAAGTCGCATACATCCAATCAATCAATGAGTGAATGAATGGTTATTCACCGAATGATTAGCCCCCCGGAATCGGCACGTCAACCGCCGCCACGAGCCCGGCTCCAGGCTCACACCTCATTGGAAAAGACTCCAAGTGTTCCTCCCGGCCGGGAGTGATACCGTTGGCACAGCCCGTGCGGCGAGCCGCGATCGCAGGGTCCCTCTCGATCACGAACCCTGTGAACCCCGTCAGATCCGGAAGGAAGCAGCGGTAGCGGGACTTCGGTTGCGAGAGGGAGCGCCCTGCGATCCCGGGTCGCCGTACGGGCTTCCTCTCGCCCGGGGTCCCGATTGAGCTACCAGGTCCTCGCACGCAAGTGGCGCCCCCAGAGCTTCGACGAGGTCGCGGGGCAGGCTCACGTCACGACCGCGCTTCGCAATGCGATCCGCCTCGGGCGCGTGCCGCACGCGCTCCTGCTGACGGGGCCGAGGGGCGTCGGCAAGACCACCCTCGCGCGGCTCCTCGCCCGCTGCCTCAACTGCGAGAAAGGCCCGACGGACACGCCCTGCGGCGAGTGTCCTTCGTGCCGCGAGATCTCGAGCGGCGCCAGCACGGACGTGCAGGAGATCGACGCCGCGAGCCACACGGGCGTGGACGACGTTCGCGAGCTGATCGAGGCCATCCGCTACGCGCCGTCGCCGGGCAAGTACCGCATCTTCGTCGTGGACGAGGTGCATATGCTCTCGACACCGGCCTTCAATGCGCTGCTGAAAACTCTCGAGGAGCCGCCGCCGCGAAGCCTCTTCGTCTTCGCGACGACGAACCCCGAGAAGATTCCCTTCACAGTCGTCTCGCGCTGCCAGCGGCACGACCTGCGGCGACTACCGACCGACGATATCGCGACACGACTGCGGGAGATCGTGACGGCCGAAAAGGTCGCGATCTCGCCCGCGAGCCTGCTGGCGGTGGCGCGTGCGGGCGACGGCTCGCTGCGCGATGCGCTCACCCTTCTCGACCAGATCATCGCGGCCGGTGGCACCGAGGTGGACGACGCGCGCGTGGCTGTCGTGCTCGATCTCGTGGATCGGCGTCTGCTGCTCTCGATCCTCGAAGCCTGCGTCGATGGCCAGCCGGCTCCTGCCCTCGAGGCCTGCGCGCGCGCCGCCGACTCGGGCATCGACGCGCGGCGTCTCGCGGGCGAACTCCTGAAGAGCCTTCGCGATCTGGTCGTGCTGCGGGTTGCTCCCGATGCTCCGGGGCTGGTCGAGGCGGCCGATGCCGACCTCGAGCAGATGCGGGCGCTCGCTGTCCGTACGGAGGAGCCGCGCCTGCGGCGCATGTTCCGGGCTCTGCTCCGCGAGCAGGAAGACCTCGCCTGGGCACCGCAGCCCTTCGCGGTGCTCGAGATGGCGCTCGTGCGTCTGGCCACCCTGGCGGCGGGCGACGACGTGGCGCTGCTGCTGTCGCGTCTCGATGCCCTCGAGAGGCGTCTCGCGGGCGAGCCGGGCCCGGGCGCCGGCCCCGGCAGCGGCGGCCCCGGCGGCAGCGAGAAGGCTCGTGCCACGACGTTCGAACGACCCTCGACCCCGCGTGCGCCTTTGCGCCGCGCCGAGGCCGCGCCTCCCCCTCGCGACAGCCTCGAGCCGCCCGACGATCTCGCCCCTTCGGAGCCGGCCGGGGCCGACGCTGCGCAGGAGAGCGCGCCACTCCCGCTGGTGATGGAGCGCCTGCGCAGCTTCGTGCAGGCTGCCAACCCGAGCCTTGCCGCGCCCCTCGATGGCGGAAGCCTGCTCGAGCGCGGCCCGAAGCGGCTGCGGATCGGCGTCCCGGGGAGCTTCGCTGCGACCCGACTCAAGGCGAAACTCGCTGCTCTGGAGGAGATCTGCACGCGTTTCTTCGGAAACAAGATGAGCATCGAGGTCGTGCAGCTCGAGCCCGGCGTCGGCAGCGACCGGCCACGGCCCGAGCTCGACGATCTCTCGCGACGCCGCAAGCAGGAGGCCCTTCAGCATCCGGCCGTCAACGCTGCCCTCGAGATCCTCGGCGCCGAGATCGTCGAGATCCGGCCCCTCGGAAAGCCGCGATGAGTCAGCCCGATTTTCGCCAGCTGATGGAGAAGGCCCAGGAGATGCAGGCACGCCTCGCCGCAGCCCAGCGCGAGCTCGCGCGGCGCCGCGTCGAAGCCTCGGCCGGGGGCGGCATGGTGACGGCGGTAGCCACGGGCGAACTCCGCATCGCGGAGATCCGCATCGAGCCCGGCGTCTACGACAGTGGCGACCGCGCCCTGCTGCAGGATCTGATCCTCGCCGCCGTGAACGCTGCCCTCGCCCGCGCGCAGGAGATGGTGCAGCAGGAGC
>CAYGXT010000353.1:0-3862 GCA_964353695.1 uncultured Myxococcaceae bacterium | reverse complement strand
GGGCCTTGTTCTTTGGTGAGGAGTTGCATGACGCACACCGTCGCCTGGGCGGCGTCGTCGTCAAGGCGGGTGTCGTCGCTGGGGCCCTAATCAGCGTCCCGCTTGTCCTCTTCGCCATCGGGGCAGGCGACTTGCACGGCATGTTGAGAGCGGACGCACCTTTTGCGGCGTTCATAACAACCACGGCTGGCCCAAGAATTGGCACCCTGGCCAGCCTCGGGGTGGCGATAGCAATCTTCAACTCCATCATCGTTTCGACCATCGCCTCCAGCCGAGGGTATTATGCCAATGCGCGCGACGGTGTTTTTCCCCGCCCGATCAACTGGGCCCTGACCCGAACCCACAGCCGGTTCAAGTCGCCCTGGATTGCGGCGCTAAGCCTCGGTGGGCTGGGAGCGGCTTATTGCCTGATGGGCCAGCGGATGAACATTCTATTGCTATCCGGAGAAGTTTACGGCGGGACCCTGGTCGCGATCAGCGTGCTCGTCGGTCGGCGACGCGGCTTGACCGGCAGGATCGGCTTTCGCACGCCGCTCTATCCAGCCATTCCGATCTTCGGGCTTTTGGTGGCGGCCGCTTTCGTGGTCGCCACCTATGCCGATGCCGATGCCGGCCGGCCCAGCATGATGATCCTGCTTGGGGGCGGTCTATTACGCCTTGGTTCTGCGCCCTAAAGGTTGGCGAGTTCATGCCCCACTCGACGACTCTCCTAGGACCTGATTTTCATCCATGGGGGAGCGCCTGCTCCCCAATGGGCTATCGCTGCTGCCGCTTCGAAAGCGCCATGAGTTCGCGACAAATGTGGTGAACGCTCTCCGTGACATCCCCAAACTGCTTTGATCGCCCGCCGCTGTCTTCGCACATGTAAAGCGACCGATTGAGCTCGATCATGAGCGCGTGCACGCGTGAGTCGCGCTGGTAATAGGCATTTGGTACGAGAGCCCCAGCGAACGGCCGGTTGATGGCCGCCGTAAAGCCGCGCTGCTCAAACAGGCGAGCTGCGGCCCGCGAAAACCACGGGGGGGTGTGGAAGGAATCCGTTCCGATGCAGATGTCCGGCCGATCGGAGGTCTGATCGAGTTCATATGGCAGCGGCCTGGCGGGAAAGCTGTGGCAGTCGATCACGAGAGCTGAGTCGTGTGCAGAAAGCGCGGCCGAGACGGCCGTAGTAAGCGCAAGATGATGGGGCTTGTAGAACCTTTCGAGCAGGGCCGCCCGCTGGCTTGACGAAGGAGGATGGCGAAGCGGCCGACCCTCCGAGGTGAGCGTGTAGATGACTCCCATACCACGAGCAGCCATCGGCTCTTCGCTGTCTGGGACGAAACGCTCCGGATCAACGATAAGGCGACTCACGGGATAGATGACCGTGCAAGCATCGTCGGGAGCCTGCGCGAACAGGAGATCGGTGTAGCGGTCGGTCATTCGCAAGAGTTCCTGTTCTAATGCGTCGTCGTCCAGAAAAAGCGTGTGCCGGAGATCGGGCGGTATCTCATGCGAGGAGTGCGGGATATGAAGCACGCAGAGAGGATGAGTAGACATTCGCGAGCTTCCCGGACTTCAGAGGTGGGTGAAGAATGGCACGTCTCTACGTGTAGGAGGAACAAGCGGGCGCTCGCTTCGATTGCGTCCGACAATCAGCATTCTGGCAAGTTCCCAGGGAAGAGGCTGCCTTCCGATGCCGGGAGGATATGGCAAAAGGCAGAGGGTTCGGAGTGAAAGCACTCGTACTCGCTTGTGGCCCGAAGATCGGTCCGGCACGCATGCCGATTCGCCTTCGGAGCTCGAAGCCCTCGCGCTGCCCGAGCTCCGGCTGCGGCTCCAATGCTGAAGGAGTCGCGACTATCGGGAAAATGCCTGACTGCCTTCGCGTAGTTGCAAAGGCGGGAGCGAGGTGGGAACGTCTCGCTACGAATCGCGACGGAGGGCCGATCGTGTCGGATGCGAAGCGCCATGGATTGGACCGGAGGGGTTTCCTGGTGGGCGGGGTCGTGGGGGCGGCGGGCCTGCTCGGAGCCAGTGCGATCGACGCGCTCGCGGGCGATCCCGAGCCGCGCGTGCGCCGTTATGCCCCGCTGGGGAGGACCGGGATGAAGATCTCGGACATCTCGTTCGGCTCGAGTCGGATGTCCGACCCGAAGGCGGTGCGGCACGCGTACGAGCGCGGTGTCAATTACTTCGACTCCGCCGAGGGGTACAAGAGCGGGCGGTCCGAGACTGCGATCGGCGAGGCGCTCTACGAAGTGCGCGACCGCGTCTTCCTGACTTCGAAGACCGAGGCCGGGTCGGACGCCACGCGCGACGAGATGATGGCGGCACTCGAAGGCAGCTTGAAGCGCTTGCGCAGCGACTACGTCGACGTCTACTTCAATCACGCGGTCAACGAAGTCGACCGCATGCGCAACCAGGAGTGGGCCGAGTTCACCGAGCTCGCGAAGAAGCAGGGCAAGATCCGTTTCCGGGGCATGTCGGGTCACGCGGGAAGACTCGTCGAGTGCCTGGACTTCTCGCTCGACAACGGGCTCGTCGACGTGATCCTGACCGCCTACAACTTCGGGCAGGATCCCTCCTTCTATCAGAAGGCGCTCACGCGCTTCGATTTCATCGCGCTCCAGCCCGAGCTGCCACGTGTGTTGAAGCGCGCCCACGAGCAAGGGGTCGGGGTCGTGGCGATGAAGACGCTGATGGGCGCGCGCGCGAACGACATGCGGCCGTTCGAGACCGAGGGCGGGACCTTCGAGCAGGCCGCATTCCGTTGGGTGCTGTCGAACCCCGACGTCGATGCGTTGATCGTCTCGATGAACGAGCCGAGCCAGATCGACGGCTACCTGGCTGCATCGGGAACCGCACGCGTCACGCGCGGCGACCTGCGCCTGCTCGACGCCTACGCGGCGAAGAACGGCGCGCGCTACTGCCAGCACGCTTGCAACGCCTGCGGGGCGAGCTGCCCGCACGGCGTCGATATTTCCGAGGTGCTGCGAACGCGGATGTACGCGGTGGACTACCGCGACGCGGAGCTCGCGCGCGACGACTACGCGAAACTCGGACCGGGGGCGAGCCCGTGTCTGAGCTGCGACGGCGCACCGTGCGCGGGCGCGTGCCCGAACGGCATCCCGATCGCAGAATTCACACGCGACACCGCGCAAAGGCTCGGCTGAGAAGCAGCCGTTCGCCGATGGTGTCTACAGCGCCTAGGGGAAAGAAGCGGGCGCTCTGCGTTCACGTCCGGTAACCAGCATTCCCATAAGTGACACCTAGTCCCGCCGGACCCCGAGCAAAGCCGCAGCTGGGCAGCTCAACGGTCGAAGAGATCGGAGCGGGAAATGCACGCGAGTGACGGTAACGACACAAGCGGGCGTCAATTTATCGCGCCGCCTGACACCTGGCGGATGCGAGACCTTCTCTACGTCTCGGGGCCCTTGCCCCTGCCTCGCCTCGGGCTCGGCCCCGCCCCTCGGGTCCGAATGCGACGTTCCAGGTGCACCGAACGCGACTCCTCTATGCTCGGTGCATGCAGGCTCCCCGCTTCATGCGCAGCATCAATCGCGAATTCACCAACCGGCTCGTAGCGCCGGTTGCGGGCTTCGTGCCGCCGCTGGCGGTCGTCCACCACGTCGGGCGAAGAACCGGACGCCGCCATCGCACTCCCGTCCTCGCGTTTCCGGTCGAGGGTGGCACTCTGACGCCTCTCCCCTACGGGACCGACACCGACTGGCTTCTCAACCTGCTGGCCGCCGGCGGGGGGGAGTTCGAGTCTGCGGGGCGACGATCGGCGGTCAAGAACCCGCGCGTGGTGGATGCAGAAGAAGCCATGGATCTGGTGCCGGCCCTGCTGCGACCGCTGCTGCGGCTCGTGAGCCTGCCT
>CAYGXT010000352.1:0-3869 GCA_964353695.1 uncultured Myxococcaceae bacterium | reverse complement strand
GCCGCTTCGCGCACGAGCTGGCCGCCGCGAAGACAGCGATGATCAACGCCTGCTGGGGCTCCTGCAAGCACCACCACAGCGATCTCTTCCAGCGCGCGATGATCCTGCTGATGGCCCTGACCGGGAATCAGGGCAAGCCGGGAGGCGGCCTGCGGATCGCGGCCTGGTGGGGCCTCGACGGGCTCGACAGCATGACTACGGCCGGTCCGAGCTGGCTCGAGATCATGAAGATCCTGCCCAAGGCCGTGCGCGGGCTGACGCCCCGCGACTACGAGAACATCTTCACCGAATACAGCAACAAGCAGCCGATCGCGCCGCTCATGCCCTTCCTCTACGTGCACGGCGGCTACCGCGAGATGTGGTCGCGGCCCGACCTGCTCGATCCGGCGCTGCCGCGCGGCATGGCCGAGTACATGAAGCTCGCCATCGAGCGCGGCTGGACGAAGATCCACCCGCCGCCGGAAAGGCAGCCGCGAGCTTATATTTTTACCGGCTCGAACCCGCTGCGTCGCTGGCCCGCGCCGCAGATCGCCCGCGAGAAGCTGTGGCCGAAGCTCGACCTGATCGTGGCCGTGAATTTCCGGATGAGCACCTCGGCAACCCAGGCCGATTACGTTCTGCCCGCCGCCGGCTACTACGAGAAGCACGGCATCAAGTACGCCCAGAGCTACCTGCCCTACCTCGTGCTCTCGGACCAGGCGGTGCTGCCCCTCGGCGAGTCAAAGGGAGAGTGGGAGATCTTCGGCCTGCTCACCGAGCGCATTGCGGCCCGCGCGAAGGAGCGCGGCATCGCGCCCGTACGCGGCTTCAACGATCGTCCCCTCGATCTCGCTGGCGCCTACGCGCAGTACACGAGCAATGGCCGCTTCGACCCCCACGACCCGAAGGATCCCGTCAAGCTGATGGACGACATCCTCACCAACAGCCCGAGCGTGGGGAACGTGACGGCCGAAGAGGCGCTGCGTCTCGGGGCCGTGCGCATCATCGGGCCGGCGCGGCCGACGCCCATCTATGCGACCTACAGTGATTACGACCCGAAGGATACGCACTGGCCGCACCGCTGGTTCGTGGACCAGAAGCTGCCCTGGCCGACGCTGACTGGCCGCCAGCAGTTCTACATCGATCACGAGTGGTATCTCGAGGCGGGGGAGTCCCTGCCCGTGCACAAGGATCCTCCCTATGCGCGGAGCCGCTTCCCGCTGCGCATCAACGGGGGGCACACGCGCTGGAGCATTCACGCCATCTGGCGCGATCACAACCTCATGCTGCGCTTGCAGCGCGGGGAGCCCGTCTGCTTCCTCTCGCCCGTGGACTGCGGGCCGCGCGGGATCGCCGACGCCGACGCCGTGCGCGTCTACAACGACGCCGGCGAGTTCGAGGCCATGGCGAAGGTGACGCCGCGCGTACAGCCCGGGCAGGTGATCATCTACCACGCCTGGGAGCCGTATCAGTTCAAGGGCTGGAAGGGCCCGCAGGAGCCCGTCGAGGCGCCGTGGAAGCCGACCCACCTGGCCGGCGGCTACGGCCAACTGCACTACCGGATGTTCTACGGCTCGCCCAGCCACGCGCCGCGCGGCGCGCCGGTGGAGGTCGAGCTCGTGAAGAGCCGCGCGTAGCGCGCGCTACGCGCCGGCGCGCTCCAGCTTCGCCAGCAGCATCCGCGTGCAGATGTTGTTCGCGCCGAAGTCGGATTCTGCGGGGAGCAGTCCGGTGTCGCCGAGAAGCTGCGCGACGCGGATCATGATCACCGAGAAACGGAACGCCGCGAAGACGTCGTAATAGGCCAGATGCTGGAGCGGCCTGCCCGCCCACTGCTCGTAGCGCGTGACGCTCTCCTCGCGGCCCGGGATGCCTTCGAGCCGCGGCAGGCCGCAGCCCGTGCTGTGGTGCTCGTCGAAGAAGAGCCACCATGCGACGTCCTGCGCGGGGTTTCCAAGAGTCACCATCTCCCAGTCGATGACCGCGACGCAGCGGCCTTCGCGGAAGATCATGTTGCCGAGCCGCGAGTCGCCCCAGCACAGCACCGTCGGCTCCGGATCGCGCGGACGCTGGCGCTCGAGCCAGGCAAGGCCCTGCTCGCTCGCCGGGTAGCTTCCGCCTTGCGCTGCCCACGCGAGGAAGCGGCGGTAGTAGTCGAGCTGCGCGCCGAGAGGGGTTTTGCCCTTCTGTGGCGCCGGGAGTACGTCGAGCGCCTTCCAGTCGAGGCCGTGGATCCGCGCCAGCGTCTCGAGACCACTCCACCAGATCGAGGTCCGCTCCGCTGCGGGGATCTCCGTCATCCAGCCCTGTGCATGGTAGGGAGGGTTGTCGGGCGGGATCCGGCCGGCAACCTGCTCCATCAGATAGAAGCGGCTACCAAGGATCGAGGTATCGGCCTCCTGCCAGAGGACGCCGGGCACGGGAACGCCCGTGGGCGCGAGCGCGCGCATCACGCGGAACTGCAGATCGACGTCGTACTCGGGAAAGATGCCTGCGCCTGCGGGTTCGATGCGGAGCACCAGCTCGCGCCGCTCTTCGCGGCCTGCTGCAGTCCAGCGCAGATCGAATAGCAGCGTGTCGCTGGAGAAGCCGGTCGCACCGGGCCCCTTGAGCTCCGAGATCTCGATCTCGGTGGCCTTCGGCAGCCGAGCTGGGATCCAGGAGAGGAGCTGCTTTCGCGTCTGCTCGAGATCTCGGCGGGGAACGGGCACGGGCTTCTCCTCCTCACGTGACGCAGAACGGTGTTCGCTTATACTACCGCTGCGGCGGGCGAGAGGACCGGCATTATATCCTCCCCGGAGCGAACACTCGCAGAAGGAGATCATCGTGGCGCGGTTTTCGAACCCTCCCGTCGACCGCACACTCTCCGGGAGGAGGCGGTCGTGCACTGGCGCGTAGGCCTCCTTCTCGCGCTGACCTCCGTGCTCGCCTCCCTGCTCGCCATCGAGGCCGTGGGGCGCTTCGTCGTACGCGAGCCCCTCGGCCTGTTCCGGCCGTCCGAGCTGCTGGGCTATGAGATGGTCCCCGACTACCGCGGCCGCCATCACAAGCACTTCGACTTCGACGTCGAGATCCGGACGGATGCACGGGGCCTGCGGGTGGCCGGTGGCGGTCCGGAGACGCCCGGCCGCATCGCGCTCTTCCTCGGCGACTCCGTCACGTTCGGCTGGGGCGTAGAGGCTGGGGAAACCTGGGAGGCGCAGCTGGCGCAGCTCTCCGCGGCTCGCGGCGTCACAGACCTCTCCACTGTCAACGCGGGCGTCTGGGGCTACAACACAATCCAGGAGCTGGCCTTCCTGCGGGCCGGTGCGGCAGGCTATCGGCCGAGCGCCGTCGTCGTCGGACTCACCTCTCCGGTCACCCCAACGCGCAACTGGTACTGTCACAAGCTCGGCGTCATCACCCTCGAGCCGTTGCTCCCCGACGCGACGGGCGCCTTCGCGCCGCTGCACGCGCTCCTGAAACGTCATAGCCACGTGTACTCGTTCCTCGAGCGCCGCATGCGCTTTCAAGGCCCCTCCCTCCCTGACTGGCGGCCCCTGCTGGGCCTCGGCGCAGCGGCCCCTGCCGCGGTTCCCGCCACCGAGATGCCTCTCGAGGATTCGGCTGCGCTCACGCTGGATCTGCTGCGTGCGCTGCGCGAAGAAGCGCAGCGTCTGGGCGCAGGCCTCTCGGTCGTCATCTTCCCGAGCCTCGATCAGCTGACGGAGGAGGCGGCCCGGCCGCAGCCCGCTCCCGGGCCTGCCCGCGTGCTGCGGGAGCACCTGGTGCAGCAATTGAGGGCGGCTGGGATCCCCTGCCTCGACCTGACGAAGCCGCTTGCCGCGTACGAAGACCGCGAGAAGCTCTACCTTCCCCGCGATCCCGTGCACCTAAACCGCCTGGGTCAC
>CAYGXT010000351.1:0-3870 GCA_964353695.1 uncultured Myxococcaceae bacterium | reverse complement strand
ATGAAGGAGCTGAACCTCAACGATCACGTGATCGTTGAGGTTCAGCTCCTTCATCTGGTCAAAATATTGGAACTGCTGCATGCGAAGGATGTAGCTCTCGAACTGCAGCAGGCTCGAGAGGAAGAAGAAGCCCGCCAGCAGCACGAAGAACGTGAGCACGGCGTAGGCCACCGGCGAGACGAAGAGCGAGCGAAGCTCGCGGGAGGCGATGCTCGGGATGTGCTTCATGCCGAAGCCGCCTCCCCCAACGTCTCGGCCTCGTCGCGCGCTGTCTCGCGTGCGAACACGGCCTCGAGCCCCTGGCCGCCCTGCATGATCTGCGCCAGCGGCGCATCGAGACGCTTTCGCCCGCGATGGATCAGGATCACGCGCTGACAGATGGCCTCGACTTCCGAGAGGACGTGGGTCGAGAGGATCACGGTGTGCTGCCTTCCGTCCGGGCCAGGCGCCGCGAGGCTTGCGATCAGCCCACGAATCTCACGGATCTGCACCGGGTCCAGACCCACCGTCGGCTCGTCGAGGATCAGCACCGGCGGCTCGTGGACGATGGCCTGGCCGAGACCCACGCGCTGCCGGTATCCCTTCGAGAGCGAGCCGATCACGCGGCGGCGCACGTCGAGCAGGCCGCAGCGTGTCATGGCTCGATCGACAGCCTCGCGGCGCCGGCCGCGCGGCAAACCCTTGATGGCCGCCACGAACCGCAAATAGCCCTCGACATCCATCTCGGGGTAGAGCGGCGGGATCTCGGGCAGGTAGCCGACTGACCTTCGCGCCCGCAGCGGATCCGTCAGCATGTCGTGACCGTCGATCACGGCCGCGCCGTCGGTCGGCGGCAGGAACCCCGTGAGGATGCGCATCATGGTGGTCTTGCCGGCCCCGTTGGGCCCCAGGAAGCCGACGACCTCGCCGCGTGTCACCTCGAAGGAGACGGCGTCCACCGCCACGTGCTCGCCGTAGCGCTTCGAGATCCCGCGCGCCTGGATCAAGACCGCTCTCCTCCGGCCGCGAGGCCGTTCAGGAAGATGTCCACCACCGTGCGGGCCACCTTGAGATAATACTCTCTGGCTCCGTCCGGCGAGCCGTCGACGCGAACCAGATCGAGGACGAGGCCCGTCAGCACCAACTCTAGTGCGCCGATGAAGACGTAGCATGCAACGTCGGGATCGAGATCCGCGCGCAGCTCGCCGGCCTCCTGACCGGCCCGCAGAATCCGGGCCACGCTCTGCATCAGTGCTGCTACCGCGCGGATCTGGCCGGGCTCGGCGAAGCGCGAGGAGCGCTGGATCTCGAGCACGAGCACCTTCACCCATTCCGGGTTCAGCCGGTAGGCGTTGAGGATCAGCGCTGCTACCGAGAGGAGCTTGTCGCCCGCCGTCGTGTCGCGGCGGGAGACCCCATCCACGGCCTCGAGAAAGGTGCTCCAGCGCTCCTCGAAGATCGTGCTGAGGATCTCTTCCTTGTTCTTGAAGTAGTGATAGACGAGGCCGTAGGCGATGCCGGCCTCACTGGCGATGTCGGAGACGCGGGCTCGGTGATAGCCGCTCCGCGCGAAGACCGTGATGGCCGCCTCGAGGATCGCCTCGCGCTTGTCCCGGCGCACACGCGGTCCTGTGCCGCCGGCGTCGGACGGGGAGAGCGCAGGTGCACGGACCATGGCGTGAATCGCATCCCCCTGCAGGGCTTCTGCGCGGCGCAATATGAGACCGACGCCGTGCGGCGTCAACCGCGACGCTGCCATGAGACGGACGCACGCCCCCGCCGGATATTCGAAGTCGTTGCGTCGAAGGGGGGGCGTTGTACCCTCATGGGATGCTCCGCTGCCTCCTCATGGTCCGCTGCCTCCTCATGGTCGGGTTGCTGCTCGGCCTCGGGGCTCCTGCTGTGCATGCCGAGAGCGTGCTGTCGCCGGCGCAGGCCGAAGCAGCGCGCGCCTGGCGAGGGCGATTCTGCACTCCGACCGGCTGCGGGCCGGCGCCCGCAGCCACCGCAGGCTCGGTGCTCGGCTTCGGGGTCGCAGCCCTGGGAGCGGGATGGGTTTCGCGACGCCGGGACCGCACGCTCCGCTAGGGAGGCCCTCCCGGCCGCTGCGGATCGCACTCGTGATCGAGCGCTCAGGCTCAGGCACGGGCGGCGCCGAGAACGTGGCGTGGCAGGTTGCCGCAGCGCTGGCTCGCGCGGGAGACGACGTCACGGTCGTGAGCCGCGCAGGAACGGCGCCGCCGGGCGTCACTCTCGAACGGCTGCGGGTGCCGGCCGGATGGCAGCCGCTGCGCCTGCTGGCCTTCTCCCGGGCAGCGGCGCGGGCGACGCGCGAGGGCTTCGACGTGGTGCAGTCCTTCTCCCGCACCCTTGTCCAGGACGTGTTTCGCGCGGGGGGTGGGTGCCACGCCGATTATCTCTTGCGTTGCCATGGCCCGCGAGCGGCCCGCCTGCGGCGCCTGTCTCCTCGTCATGCGACACAGCTCTGGATCGAACGACGCGTGTTCGCGGATCCGTCGCAAACGGTGCTCTGCAACTCGGCGCTCGTGCGGGAGCAGATCGTGGCGCGCTACGACGTGCCCGCCGCGCGCCTCGTCGTGATCCGAAACGGAGTTGACCTCTCGCGCTTTCATCCCGACCGCCGAGGGCTCGAGGGTTTACGCCTGCGCAGCGAGCTCGGCGCTGGCTCGTGCACGGTCTGGCTCTTCGCAGGCTCGGGCTTCCCGCGCAAGGGTCTCGACGTGGCGCTCGGAGCCCTGGCTGCGACGCGGGACCGCGATGCGCAGCTCTGGGTCACCGGGCGTGACGACCCCGCGCGTTGGCAGGGGCTGGCCGCCCGTCTCGGATTGCAGGACCGCGTACGCTTCCTCGGAGCGCGGTCCGACCTCGAGCTGCTCTACGCCGCCGCCGACGGCCTGCTGCTTCCGACTCGCTACGACGCCTTCGCCAACGTCTGCCTCGAGGCCGCGGCCGCCGGGCTTCCGATCGTAACGAGCGGAGCCAACGGCGCGGCCGAGATCGCCTGCGACGCCGGGATCGTGGTCGACGATCCGGAGGACGTCGCCGGCTTCGCGCATGCCCTCGAACGGCTCGCCGAGCCTGCCGCTCGCAGCACGCTCGGCAAGGCGGCCCGCGCGATCGCCGAGCACTACGGCTGGGAGGCGCACGTCCTGGCCCTGCGTGCGCTCTACGCGCGACTGCTGGCATGAGCCCGCGCGTACGCTGGCAGGGCGGCGAGGCCGAGGCGAAGGCCCCCGTTCTGCGCTGGCTCGAACACGGTGGCGGCGTGCTGCTGCACGAGGGCGCGCAGCGTCGCATCGTACGTCTCGACGTCCCGGGAGAGCGCGTCCTGCTGCTGAAACAGTTTCGTGTCGGATCGGGTCGTCACCCCTGGCGCGAGCGCGCCCGGGCCTGGCTCGGCCAAGGGCCCGCCGATCACGAGTGGCTCGCCCTTCGGAGGCTGTCGCAGGCGGGGATCGCCGTGCCGCGGCCGCTGGCTTTTGGATCGCTCGCGGACGGCGACCGCCTGCTCGTGATGGAGCACATCGTGGGGCGGCCGCTGGCCGAGGCCCTGGCGCAGGGACGGAACGCACGCCGCGAGCTCATCGCTGCTCTCGGCAAGGCCCTCTCCGCCCTGCATGCGCGCGGCTACGTCCATGGCGACCTGCACCACGGCAACGTGCTCGCGACCGCGCACGGGCTTGTGCTCCTCGATCTGCAGCGGGCACGTCGGAGCCGGTCTGCGGCGGCGCGCACGCGCGACCTTGCGCACCTCGACCACTCGCTCGCGCCCTACCTCTCGACGGCCGACCGCGTACGCCTGCGCGCGGCGGCGCTTGGCCTCCTACGACCCTTCGATCCGGCCGCCCGCACGGCGATCCGAGCCGTGGG
>CAYGXT010000350.1:0-3881 GCA_964353695.1 uncultured Myxococcaceae bacterium | reverse complement strand
GTCCGGTGAATAGTCCCGCCCAGCCGGCGACGGACGGGCGCGCGGCGGGCAGCGCGGTCCACAGAGGCAGTACATCTCGGACGAAGAGCACCAGATAAAGCCCATCGCTTTGGATATCTGCCGAGAGGCCGACCACGCGTGGGTGCACCGCAAGCAGCGCGGCCCCGAACCAGGCCTCGCGACGGCCGAAGGCGGAGCGCAGGAAGAAGAAGAGAAGGAGCACCGCCCCGCTGCCGGCCACGATCGAGACCGCCGCCGCCGCGCCCTCCCAGTCGGGGATCACGAAGTGCGCAAGCATCGTGACGAACGGGTAGAGCGGGTGATACGCATGCCCGAAGGCGTCGTTCCAACGCCCCTCGCTCATCTGCCGAGCGAGCCGCAGGAACGTCGGCCCGTCGTTGAACATCAGCGCCGTCTGCCACCACCGCACGCAGCGCAAGGCGACCGCCGCTGCGACCAGCAACGCCAGCGCGGCGCTCTCGGCTCCGCGGATCGGAGGCGCTGCGGGCCAGCCCATGCGCGCCGGCAAGCCGCTACTCCCGGCAGCGCTCCCTCCCAGCGGAGCAGCGACCGCAGTCACGCGCGACCGCCCGCGCCGCCCCCGAGCGTCGTGTCGAGCGCGTCCTGCAGCACACGGACCTCGTGCAGCAGCCTGTCTAGCGTCTCGAGATCGATCTGGCTCGCCCCATCGCACGGCGCACGCTCAGGATCCGGGTGGCATTCGATGAAGAGAGCGTCGATACCGACGGCCACGGCGGCTCGCGCGAGCGGCGCCACGAAGCGCCGGTCACCGCTGGAGGAGTCTGCGCTCCCGCCCGGGATCTGCACGGCATGGTTCGCATCAAAGCATACCGGCGCGAAGGCGCGCAGGATCGGCAGTGCTCGGAAGTCCACCACGAGGCCGTTGTACCCGAAGGACGTTCCCCGCTCGGTGAGCAGCACGCCCGCGGCTCCGAAAAGCCGGAGCTTCTCGACCGCGTGTCGCATGTCCTCCGGCGCCATGAACTGGCCCTTCTTCACATTCACCGGGAGCCCCGTGGCCGCACAGGCGTTGAGCAGGTCGGTCTGCCGGCACAGGAAGGCCGGTATCTGGAGGCAATCGGCCACCTCCGCTGCAGCCTTGGCCTGCGGCGGTTCGTGCACGTCCGTCAAGATCGCGAGCCCAGTCTCGCGCTTCACGCGCTGCAGGATCCGCAGACCCTCGTCGAGACCCGGCCCTCGGTAGGAGCGCAGGCTGGAGCGGTTCGCCTTGTCGAAGGAGGCCTTGAAGACGAGCGGGATGCAGCGACGCGCCGCGCGTTCCGCGAGAGCGGCAGCCATCTCGACGCAGCTCTCCTCGCTCTCGATCACGTTCAAGCCCGCGATCAGAACCAGAGGCGCGCCGTCTCCTATAGGGATCTCGGCGATGCGCATGAGGCACCCTCCCACCCGCAGCCTGGAGACTAGGGAGAAAACGACCCCGTCGCGAACCCGGCTGCGGCCGCTTCGGCTCCGCGGCCGCTCCTGCGCGCGAATCCCGCGCTCAGGTTCCGGCGTCCTCCGCCACCGCTTCCCGCAGCTCGTCCAGGAATCCGGGGAGAGCCGAGGAGACGCGGTTCCAGTTGGGGATCGGGGGGGCCCCCATGGGATCGCGGACGAAGCCGAGACCGGCGCCTCGAAGCGCGCGCGAGAAGGTCTCCAATGCGAGCTCCTCCTCGTGCCTCTCGAAGGCGAGGCCGTTCAGCGCAGCGTCCGCGCCGTAGCTCGAGATCGCATCCTGGGCGATCCGAACGTAGGAGGCCGCCAGCGTATTCAGGAAGCCTGCCGAGAACTCGACGCCGTAGCTCGCAAGGTGCCGGATCAGCGAGCCGGAGATGTCGAGCACCATGCGGTGCAGGCCGCGGCTGGCGTCGCTTTCCGAGAGCTCCTGGTGCTTGTGATCGTAGTTCTCGGCAATCTCGACCTGGCATACACGCCGCAGCGAGCAGTTGCGGTAGACCTCGGCCAGCACGCCCACCTCGAGGCCCCAATCGCTGGGCACGCGGTTGATTCGTGCGAGATCGAGCGCCATCGAGCACTCACCGGCCAGCGGGTAACGGAAGGAGTCGAGGAAGTCGAGCATCGGAAGCGCGCCCAGGATCGACTTCAAGGCCCTCAGCAGTGGCGTCATGAACAGCCGCGTAACGCGTCCGTAGAGACGATCCGTGGCGCGCCCGTAGTAGCCCTTGGCGAACTCGTAGTCGAGATGCGGATTCGCCGTCGGGAAGCAGAGCCGCGCCAAAAGCTCCCGGCTGTAGTCGCGGATGTCGCAATCGTGCAACGCGATCACCTGCGAGACGTTGCTGGCCAGCACAAAGCCGTAGGCCATCCAGCAGCTGCGGCCCTTGCCGTCTCCGCCCGGGTCGAGATCCTCTTGCCGCAGCCGTTGGTAGAGCCGCTGCAGCCGCGGACCGCCGTTCCAGACCAGGGTCGGGGCCTCCCCCGTGAGGCTG
This sequence comes from uncultured Myxococcaceae bacterium, assembly GCA_964353695.1. GTDB lineage: Bacteria > Myxococcota_A > UBA9160 > UBA9160 > UBA9160 > MYXO. The sequence continues at coordinate 1,410 of CAYGXT010000350.1, read as the reverse complement.
CGCACCCCGGCGAACGCATTGCCGAGCTCCTCGAACTCGTCCCTGCGCTCGGTGCCCGAGACGCTCACAACCACCTGCCGCAGGTAGCGAACGCCCTCGAGGGTTTGGATGATGCTCTTGAGCGCGACGTCCTTCAGCTCCGAATAGAGGCACGGCAGCACGAGGGCGATCGGGCGGACGTCGGCGTAGGAGACGAGCTCGCGCTCGAGCCGCCCGAGGTCCGTCCGGCCCAGCCGGTGGAGCGTCGTGATGACGCCGCCTTGATGGAAGTCGGCCATGAAGGCAGACCGTCGCATCCGACCGACTGGGATGTCAAGCGATCCCAGGTCCCCGCGGGTGATAGCTCGAGGAGGGCTACGCGGCTTCGAGCCTCTCGAGGAACTCGCGAGCGCGGGGATCGACATCGATGAACTCGAGGCCCACATCGATCGTGAAGGCATCGAGCTCCGTGGCCCAAGCCACCCGTCCAACCGCCGCAAACGTCTGATCTTCCACGTTGAAATAGACCCGGAACAGGTCGCCGAGCGTCAGCTCTACACCCACGACCTGGAAGCGAATACCGCCGAGGGAGAGGTCGCGGCCGAGGGCGATGTGGCCGCGTTCGTCCACCCGCTCGACCGCCACCATCTGATCCGTGTCGAGGCGCGGGTACTTCCGTCGTTCCGAGCTCGGCCGCTGCATGAAACCCCCGAAAAGCGGGCTTCCCGCTCTTGGGGCATTTCGGCCCGCCGCAGCGCGGCCTTGAGCGCCGGGGCTGCACGCCGAGGCGCAACCAACTCCGCCCATCCGGTGTGCTGCGCGCTTCGCCTCGTTCAGCGAGGGCTGCCGAAGAGGTCGAGCTGCCGACCGTCGCGACGGCTCTTGCCGAGGCGGCCAAGCACGAGGCCGACCAGACGCACGGGTCGCTCCGCGGCATGGGTGCGGGCCAGCAGCTCTACCGCGGCAGCTTCGATCTCCCCGCGCTGCCCGAAGGCTCGCACGAAGGTCCGGCTTCGGGTCACGGTCTGCAGGTTCTCGTAGCGGAGCTTCAAGGTGATGCGCCGGGCAGCGAGACCCTGCAAAAGGAGAGAGCTCTCGAGGCTGGCCGAGATCCGGCCGAGCTCCTCGCGGAGCGCCTCGGGCGAGCGCTCGGGGGCCTCGAGCGTAGTCTCCTGCCCCAGGCTGCTGGGCTGCCGCGCGGCCCGTACCCGGGCATCGCCCTGCCCGCCCGCCAGATCGAGGAGCTCGCGAGCGCGGTTGCCGAGGATCTCCTCCAGCAGCCCAGCCCCGAGCGCCAGCGCCTCGCCCACCGTCCGCGCCCCGGCCTGTGCGAGGCGTAGCTCGGCATTCGGCCCTATGAAGGGAAGCCGCCCGAGCTCGAGAGGATCGAGAAAGGCGACCTCTTCGCCCGGCCGGATGCGACGAACCCCC
>CAYGXT010000349.1:0-3881 GCA_964353695.1 uncultured Myxococcaceae bacterium | reverse complement strand
GGAGGTGGCGTGCAGCATCGGCGTCGCGGAGGCCGACACGGGCCGCGAGGTGATGGAAGCGATCGATCTCGCCGATCGCGCGCTCTACCGCGCCAAGGCCGCCGGCCGCGACCGCGTCGAGCTCGCGCCGCCGCCACTCCCGCCCGGCGCTGCGACGGTCTCCGCATAGCCGTCAGTCGTGCAGGTCCCGGTCACGCTCCTCCCAGTCGCCGGTCGGGGCGCGGAAGATCAAGATGCGGCGCGCCGTGGTGAGCGTCACCAAGTTTGCCTTCGCGACGAACGACTCGGCGCGCTCGCCGAGGTCCATCCGGACGGAGAAAAACCCACCGGCGAAGGGCGAGACGCCCAGGGCGCGGCGGTCCGTGAGGATCACGCCCACGTTCTCGCCGACCGCGCTCTCGAGCACGGCCTCACGCGGGCCAAGGCTCGACTCCACGAGGTTGCCGCTCCCACCGTCGAAGCCGAATGCGCGCTTCGCCGTCGTCACGAGCGCGACACGGTCGCCCAGTAAGACCGACGCCGGCGGCTGCTCACCCTGACGAAAGCGCGCCTGCTGCCAGGTGGCGGAGTTCGTCGCGACCAGCAGCAGCCTGCGGCTCGTGATCACGGCGCCCACGCGCCCGCGCGTCGCCTGCCACAGCACCTTCTCGCCGATCTCGAGATCTTGCTCGAGCTGGCCGCCGCCGGTGGCGTCGATGGCCAGAAGAGATCGGGACAGCACGACGATCTCGAGCAGGTCCGCGAGCGGCACCTGGCTACCGGGGTCGAACTCCTCGAAGGCGACCGCAGGCGAGCTGATCCCGAGCGCCCAGGCGGCGAAAGCTGCGCGCAAGATGCCGCTCCAGCGCATCCGGGTTGGCCGCCTCTCTCCATAATCTCTAGACGTTCAGCATACCTGGGCCCTGGTGGCCGTCTCAAGCCCGGCCGGGGAAAGCCCGATCTCAACCCGGGTCCAATTCTCTTTCTTGCTCGCGTCCTTGCCCCGGTGAATCGCCGGAGGCGACGGTGCAGCTCGAGGGTGGTCCCTGGGAGCGTGCGGCAGGCATGAACGGCGAGCAGCGAGCACGCGCGGGGGCAAAGGGTGGCGCTGCGACGGAGCTGGCTCTGGCGGTCGATCCGCGGGGCGAACTCGCGATGCTGCTGCTGCGAGACGCCGCGGTGAGCGAGGCGCAGCTCCAGCACGCGGAGCGGGTGCGCGCGAAGCTCGGTGTTCCGCGTCCCCTGGTGCTGCTCCTGGTGGATCTCGGCCTCGTCTCCGCACAGCGGCTGCGAGACACGCTTCATGCGCACCGGCTCGGCCTCCGGATCGGGGCCCTCCTCGTCGAGCTCGGTCATCTATGCGAAGCCGACCTCGAGACCGCGCTGCACCTGCAGCAGGAAGCCGGCGAGTCGGGGGGTAAGCTCGGCGAGATCCTCGTCGAGTACGGCCTGCTCGGCGCAGAGCAGCTGGCGCAGGTGCTCTCGTCCCAGCTTGGCATCCCCTGCGTCGACGCTGGACACCTCGAGCCCGATCCGGCGCTTCTGGCCCGGGTGCCGCTCGGAGCCTGTCGCCGGCATCGCTTTCTTCCCCTGTGTACGGAAGGCGGCCGCGTCTGCGTCGCGTTCGCGGATCCTCTCGACAAGGAGGATGCAGCCGCGGCGCAGGCAATCTTCGGCGCGGAGCTTGCGCCGTGGATCACTTCTTCGAGCGCGCTCGAGCAGACGCTCGCTCGTCTCGAGCTCACCGCGCGCGTGGTCTCGAACAGCGAGACGGGGCAGCTCACGGCGGCGCACACGCTGCGCGAGATTCTGGATGCGGCTTTTCGACTTTCGGCGAGCGAGGTCCACCTCGAGCCGGGACCGCGACGCCTCGTCGTGCGAATGCGCCGCGACGGCGTGCTCTCCACCTTCCGCGAGCTTCCGGCCGCGCTGGCCACGCCGCTCGTCCGGCGTCTCGAGCTCGAGGCGGGCGTCGAAGAGGCGGAGGGGGCGCCGCACCGGGAAGGCTGCTTCCGCGCCGAGCACGAGGCGCGGGCTTTCGATCTGCGAGTCTCGTTTCTTGGGACCGTCTGCGGCGAGAGCGTCGTGCTCCGAATCCGAGATCCACAGCGTCCCGCGCTTCCGCTCGACGCGCTCGGGCTGCTGCCGTCGATGCGGCGCAGGCTCGAAGAAGAGGTGCTCTGCGCGCCGGGCAGCGTCTTTCTCATCGCGGGTCCCGCGGGCTCGGGACGGACCGCGACGCTGCACGCCTGTGTCGCTGCCGTGGCGGGTCCCCATGCGCGGGTCGTGCTGCTCGAAGAGTGCCTCGAGACGCGGCTCGACGGGGTGTCGCAGAGCGTGCTCCCGCCTGCCACTGCGCCGCCGCTCTCCGAGCGCGTCCTACGGGCGCTGCAGCAGGATCCCGACGTGCTCGCGCTCGGCGTGCTGCAGGAGGCCGCAGACCTGGCGACCGCGTTTCGCGCGGCGCGTTCGGGCGTGAGGGTGCTCGCCGTTCTCGAGGCGCAGGATGCGATCACAGCGCTGGCCGAAACCGCAGCGGCGGTGGGCATGCCTGGGTTTGGGCCGCATGCGTTCGTGGCTGTACTTTCGCAGCGGCTCGTGCGTCGTGTCTGCATGGCCTGCGCCCGGTCGGTCTTGCCGTGTGGAGCGGAGCTTCGGGCGCTCGGCTGCACGGCACAGGATCTTGCAGGCCGCGGATTTCGCCGCGGACGTGGTTGCGGCCGCTGCGATGAGACGGGCTACGACGGGCGGCTTGGGCTCTTTGAGCTCCTGCTGCTCGATGAGGCGGGCCGCGAGCACTTGCGTACCTTCGAGGGTGCGGCTGCACTGCGGCGCTCGGCTGCACTCTCGGGGCCTGCGACGCTGCTCGAGGATGGCCTCGTCAAGGCCGCGTGCGGCCTGACCACACTCGAGGAGCTCGTCCGGGTCGTCCCACGCGCGGCACGGCCGCGCCCGCTCGCGGAGCTCGAGCGTCTCTTGGGGGAGCAGCGGTGAGCGTCATGGAACCGGCGGAGATCACGGAGAAGTCGCTGCTCGAGCGGGTGGACGAGCACCTCCGCTCAGGCGACGCACATCTGCCGGTGATCGACCAGATCGGGATGCGGGTGCGCCGCGTCGTCGCGTCGGGGGACTTCGACCTGCGCGAGGTCGAGACCCTCATCAATCAGGATCCTGCCCTCGCGGCTGCCGTGCTGCGGGGTGCAAACTCGGCCTTCTACCGCGGCATCGAGAAAGTCCTCACCGTGGGCGAGGGGGTCGCGCGGATCGGTGCGCGACAGGTCGCGAATCTGGTGCTGCTGGAGACGCAGCGCAAGAACTTCGTCTCCGAGACGCGCGAGCTCCGGGGGCTCTTCCGCTCGCTCTGGCACCACGCCGTCGCCTGCGCCGCGGGGGCCGAGTGGCTCGCGCGCCGGCTGCGCTTCCAGGAGATCGCGGACCATGCCTTCGTGGCCGGGCTGCTCCACGATCTCGGCAAGCTGCTGCTGCTCCGCGTGATCGACGAGCTGCAGGCCGACGACCCGGAGCAGGCGCTCACGGAGAGCCTCACGCGCGAGCTGCTCCACAGCTTCCACGCCGACCGTGGGGCCGCGCTGATGGAGGCCTGGAACCTGCCGGAGATCTACTGCCGGGTGGCGCGCGAGCACCATGCCGAAAGCTTCAATCCCGACGACGTGCTGCTCGTGGTCGTGCGCCTGGTCGACAAGGCCTGTCTGCGCCTTGGCATCGGCATCGAGCACGAGCCAGAGCTCGACCTGGTCGCCTCGCCCGAGGCTCTCTGTCTGGAAGCGCCAGACCTTTTGCTCGCCGAGCTGGAGGTCCTGCTCGAGGACGCGCTCGAGTTGGCCGGCTGATTTCGCCCTCCGCCCTCCGTTGAAATGGGTCCCCGCGGGGCTTAATGCTGC
>CAYGXT010000348.1:0-3884 GCA_964353695.1 uncultured Myxococcaceae bacterium | reverse complement strand
GGCCGCCGGGCATAGCTGCAGTCGGCGTGGCAGAGAAACGTCTCCGTCGGCTCGGTCGTGCCGTTTCCGTTCGCGTCGAAGTACCAGGAGTCGAGCATGAAGCCGCGAATGCCATGGCTCAGCTGTCCGGGCAGGTCATCCCATTGGTTGAAATAGAGACCGAAGGTGGAAAAGGTGGAGAACGCGTTGTGGGCCGTTGCGAAGGCCACCTGGTCGTAGCGGCGATCGCAGAGGCTCGCGGAGCCGTTGCAGACGCGCTTGCCGTAGTCGGCCGAGAGGGCGAAGACGTCGCTGCCGTCTACGCGGCCGTCGCGGTTGGTGTCCGCCACGGCGCAGCCCGGCGTCGCTGCAGGATCCAGACCCACGCAGGCGAGAGCGAGCTCGACGTCGCGCATTCCCACCCAGCCATCATCGTCGAGGTCCGGGTCGTCAGCGCCGGGCACGCAGCCCGCCAGCGGCAGGAGAAGGGCCAGGGCCAGAAGAGCGGTCGTTCGGCGAGCGGGGCGCATGGCTGCCTGCAGCAAGAGTGCTCGTGGGGGATCGTACCGGAGAGCGTAGAGGATGCTTTCCGATGGGACTTCCGTCGAGGCCCGGTAGCCGACCGGCAAGCAGGCGGCAGCACGAGCCGTGCGCCGCTTAGGCGGATGCGCTGGGCCGCCGTGCAGGGCGGCTCCTCGCAGCCTCTCCGACCGGGCGCTTCCGGCGCCCTCCGCGCCGGGCGTGGCAGAGCTCCGCGAGGGCCTCCGGGGCCAGTGGCAGGCTCACGAAGTAGCCCTGCACCACGTCGCAGCCCATGTCCTCGAGCAGGCGCATGCTCTCGAGATCCTCGACTCCTTCTGCCACGATGCGAAGCCCGAGACCGTGCCCGAGCTCGACGATGGAGCGCACGAGGAGCACGTCGCTACTGCCTTCGCGCAGCCCCAGCACGAAGGAACGATCGATCTTCAACTCGTCCACCGGAAGCCGGCGCAGCCGTGAAAGCGACGAGAATCCGACGCCGAAGTCGTCGAGAGCGAGACGGACTCCGAGAGTCTTCAACCGCTCCAGCACACCGAGAGCCTCGCCGGGATGCCGCATCAGTGCGCTCTCTGTGATCTCGAGCGTGAGGCGGCGCGGCTCGACGTCGTAGAGCTTTAGCAGCGTCGCGACCGCGGCCGGAAGATCGAGGGCCGAGAGATCGAGGGCCGAGAGATTGACAGCGATCCCGAGCGAGAGCCCCCTTTGCCGCCATGCATGCGCCTGGCGCAGCACTTCGTCCAGCACCCAGCGCGTGAGTGGCTGGATCTGACCGGACTGCTCGGCCAGCGGGATGAACTCGTCCGGCGACAGCGCGCCTACCGCGGGATGCCACCAGCGAAGCAATGCCTCTACCTGCGTGATGGAGCGCGTTCGAAGGTCGAGCTTCGGCTGGTACTCGAGCCGAAGCTGGCGGCCAGCCACCGCATCGCGCAGGGCGTGGACGATCGCCAGGCGCCGCAGCTGCCGCTCGTCCTGTCCGCTCTCGTAGATCGCGAGTGGACTCTGCGTCTCCTTCGCCTGCTGAAGCGCGAGGTCCGCGCGGCGCAGCAGCGTCGCGGCGTCCGCTCCGTGCTCGGGATGGAGGGCGACGCCTGCGCGCACGTGCACGGGGATCCGCAGCCCCTCGACCTCGACCTCACGTGCGAGCAGCGCGCGGAGCTGATCCACGTCGCGCAGTGCCGTCGCAGCGTCGGGCCGCAGCAGCAGCACGAAGAACTCATCGCTCCCAAAGCGTGCGGCCGTATCCCGCGGCCCCGCATAGCGGGCCAGGCGCCGCGCCACCTCCTGTAGCACGCGGTCTCCGACCCCATAGCCAAGGGCGGCATTCAGCGCCTGAAAGCGCTCGAGGTCGAGCATCACGAGCGCCAGGGCGGCGCCGCTGGCGCGCGCCGTCCCGAGGGCTGCCTCGAGCCGGGCATGGCCCAAGCCGCGATGCGCAAGACCCGTGAGGGCGTCGTGCTGCGCGGGGTGGAGCCTGCCCTGCCGCTCTCCTGCCATCACCCCCCCGTGCAGCCCGTAGCGGTAGAATCAGGCTTTCCCTTGAGAAGCAGCAGCTCGCTCTCGAGACTCCGCTCGCCTGCGGCCCCCTGTGCGCTTCGTGGGCCCTGAGGGCCTCAGCCCGCGCTACCCGACGGTCGATACCAGAAGCCGACCCTCGGACCACGGACAGGAGCCCCCCCTGGCATGCCGAAGCCTATCTATGCGCCGCGCCGTTCTCTGCCGGGCCCGCGCGGGCGGGAGTCCGGGAGTGCCGCTGGGCAGCGCGCAGACGAGGCGCTGCGCGAGAGTGAGGAGCGCTACGCGCTGATCGTCCGCGCCGCGAACGATGGGCTCTGGGACTGGAACCTCGCGAGCGGCCGCGTCTACTACTCGCCGCGCTGGAAGGCCATGATCGGCCTCGGCGAAGATGAGGCCGGCGGCAGTATCGACGACTGGCTCGAGCGAATCCATACCGAAGATCGGGTGCGCGTGAAAAGCGAGGTGGATGCACACCTCGAAGGTCACTCCGCACACTTCGAGAGCGAGTTTCGCATCCGCCACCGCGACGGCACGTATCTCTGGATGTTCTCCCGCGGCCTCGCCCTCTTCGACGCAGCCGGGCGTGCGCTGCGCATGGCGGGCTCCCAGACCGACGTCACGAAGCGAAGGGTCGTGGAGGAGCGCCTGTTCCACGATGCCTTCCACGACACGCTCACGGGCCTGCCGAACCGCGCTCTCTTCACCGACCGTCTTGGCCGCTCGCTGTGGCGGGCGCAGCGCCGCGAGGACTACCGATTTGCCGTGGTCGTTCTCGATCTCGATCGCGTGAAGCTCATCAACGACAGCCTGGGCCACGTCGCCGGCGACCGCCTGCTGCTGGCCATCGCGCGCCGGATCGAGGAGTGCCTGCGCGCGGGAGATTCTGCGGCGCGCATCGGAGGCGACGAGTACGCCGTGCTGCTCGACGACCTCTCCGATCCGGCCGACGCCGTCCGGATCGTGACGCGCTTGCAGCAGGCGATCCACGCACCCGTCACGATAGGAGGCGAGGAGGTGTACACCACCGCCAGCCTCGGCATCGCATTCTATACCGATCGCTATGAACGCCCGGAGGAGATGCTGCGCGACGCCGACACCGCCCTGGCGGCCGCCAGGGCCGCGGGTGGCGCGCGATACCAGATCTTCGATCACGGCATGCATGAGCGCGCCGTCGCGCGGCTCCAGATCGAGAGCGCGCTGAGGCGAGCCGTCGAACGCGACGAACTCCGCGCCTACTACCAGCCCGTGGTGTCGCTCGAGACGGGGCGCCTCGCCGGCTTCGAGGCGCTGATCCGCTGGGAGCATCCCGAGCGCGGGATCGTCGCGCCGGCAGAGTTCATTCCGGTGGCGGAGGAAACCGGGCTGATCCACAAGATCGGCCGCTGGATCCTGCGCGAGGCCTGCGATCAGATGGCGCGCTGGATTCGCGAGAACGGGGCCTCCGACGAGCTCAGCATGAGCGTGAACCTCTCCGGGCGGCAGCTCACCGAGCCGGATCTGGTGGCAATGACCGTCCGCATCCTCGAGGAGACGGGCCTCGCGCCCAGCCGGCTCAGGCTCGAGATCACGGAGTCCGCGGTGATACAGGACCCCGAGACCGCGATCGAGAGGCTCTCGGAGCTCCGCGCGCTCGGGGTCGGCATCGGCATCGACGACTTCGGTACCGGCTACTCTTCGCTCTCCTACCTCCACCGCCTGCCGCTCACGGTCCTCAAGATCGACCGGACCTTCGTCTGGGCCATGGGCCCGAACGCCCGCGAGACCAAGATCTGCCACACCATCGTGACCCTCGCGAAAGACCTCGGCCTCACGGTCGTCGCCGAGGGCATCGAGACGGAAGAGCAGCG
>CAYGXT010000347.1:0-3887 GCA_964353695.1 uncultured Myxococcaceae bacterium | reverse complement strand
CACGTCCTCCAGCACGTCGGCCCCCATGATCAAGTCTCCAGCTCCGGGGCGGAGGAGCCCACGGACGCGCGCAAGCGCGCTCCTCTGTAGCAGGCTCGCGGCCCCAGATCCCGGGGCCGCCGGAGCAAGCTGGCCCGCCACGCCTCGGGAGGGCATGCTGGAGCAGGCAGCAATCGGGGAGACGTCATGTCCGAGCACCGCGCCACGCTGAGCTGGAGCCGCGGCTTCACCGCCTTCCCCTACGAGACCTACTCCCGCGACCCCATCTGGCGCTTCGCGGGCGGCGTCGAGGTGTTGGTCGCACAGCCGCGAGACGCGCTGCGATGAAGGAATCGCTCCTGCGCGAGGTGGCTGCGGCCTTCGAGATCCCGGGGCGCTGGCTCTCGTCGGCGCGCTTCGGCAGCGGCCACATCAACGACACCATTCTCGCTCTCTTCGATGAGGACGGCCACACCACGCGCTGGGTGCAGCAGCGCATCAACCGCAGCGTCTTCCAGGAGCCCGAGAAGCTGATGGAGAACGTCGCGCGGGTGACGGAGCACCAGCGGCGCGCGCTGCTGCACAAGGGCACGACCGACCTCGAGCGGCGGGCTCTCCGGCTCGTCCCCGCCCGCAGCGGCGGCTGCAGCTTCGTCGATCCGGAGGGCGGGCACTGGCGCACCTACCACTTCATCCAGGGAGCGAGCAGCCAGGACGTGATCCTTTCCCCCGCCGATGCGCGCGTGGCGGCGGCAGCCTTCGGACGGTTCCAGGAGCAGCTCGCCGACCTGCCAGGCCCACGGCTCCACGAGACGATCCCGCGTTTCCATCATGCGCGGGCGCGCTTCGAGGCTCTCCTCGATGCCGCTCGCGTGGACGCGCACGGCCGGCTGCGAGAGTGCCGCGCGGAGCTCGACTTTCTGCTGGCGCACGAGACCGTGGTGGATCGCCTGCTCGCGCTGCACGAGAAGGGCATCTTGCCCGAGCGCATCACCCACAACGACACCAAGCTGAACAACGTATTGCTCGACGACCGCACGGGCGAGGCGCTGTGCGTGATCGACCTCGACACTGTGATGCCGGGGCTCTCGCTCTACGACTTCGGCGACCTCGTGCGCAGCGCCACCAGCCCCACGGCCGAGGACGAGCGCGATCTTTCGAAGGTCGCGCTGCGCCCCGAGATGTTCGCAGCCCTGGTCGAGGGCTATCTCGAAGGGGCGCACTTCCTGCTGCCGGCCGAGCGTGCGGAGCTGGCGTTCTCGGGGCTGCTGATCACGCTCGTGATCGGCATGCGCTTCCTGACCGATCATCTTCGAGGCGACCTCTACTTCCGCATACACCACCCCGGGCACAACCTCGAGCGCTGCCGCACACAGCTCCGGCTCGTCGCGAGCATGGAGGGCCAGCGCGAGCGCATGCAGGCGATCGTCGAGACGGCCACGGCGCGCGCATCCGTCAGCCGTGCGTCACGAGGTCCTTGAAGATCGTCCCGTCGCGCATCACGAGATGGACGTTCCGTGCGTCCTGCAGCACGGAGATGTCGTCCGTAGGCTGCCCATCCACCAGGATCAGGTCGGCACGCTTTCCCTCTTCGACGCTTCCAATCTCGTCCGCGAGACCGAATAGGCGAGCGTTGCTGCGGGTGGCCGAGAGGATGGCGCCGTGCGCGCCCAGCACCTGCGCCTTCAGCCCGAGCTCCATGGCCTTGAAGGGCTGCATCGCGCCCAGCACGTCCGAGCCCGAGCAGATCTCGAGACCGGCAGCCTGTGCCAGCTTCAGCGATTCGAGCCCTCCGGCCTTCGCCTTGTCGATCTTGTCGATCATCTTGCGCGGGATCCCCTGCGCCGCGCCGTGGGCGCTGATCAGCGTGTAGGTCGTGAGCGTCGGCACGAAGAAGGCGCCCGCATGCCGCATGGCGGCAGCGGACTCCTCGTCGAGGAAGTTCCCGTGCTCGATGCTGCGTACGCCGGCGCGCAGCGCGTTCAGGATGCCCTGCGGCGTGTAGACGTGGGCAAGCGTGATGCGACCCACGCTGGTGGCTTCGTAGCAGGCTGCGGCCATCTCCTCGATCGTGAACTGCGTGTGCTCGAGCTCGTCGGTCGGTGACATGCAGCCGCCGCCCGCCATCAGCTTGATGCCATGGGCGCCCATGCGAAGCATCTCGCGCGCGGCGCGGCGCATCTCGTCGGGGGAGTCGCATAGGCGCGGCGTCGCCACGAGGCCGTAGATGCCCTCCGCGGGCGCATGCTCGTGGTGCGGCTCGCGCCAGTCGCCGTGGCCTCCCGTCTGCGAGAGGCAGGAGCCCGTGTAGAGGATCCGCGGCCCCTTCACCAGGCCGCGTTCCGTGGCCTGGGCGAAGCCCCAGTCGATGCCAAAGGCGTCGCGGATCGTCGTGAAGCCGGCCTGCAGCGTCTGCTCCAGCACGTCCTTGATGCGGAGCGTGACGGTCGCTGCCGACTCGCGCCGCATCCTGCCGAAATCGGTCTCGATGATGGCCGCATGCACGTGGGCATCGCTGAGGCCAGCCATGAGCGTCCGCCCGCCGCAGTCGACGACGCTGGCTTCGCGCGGAAGCGAAGGCTCGCTCCCCTTCGAGACGCGTGCGATGCGCTCAGCCTCGACGATCACCGTCGAGCGCCGCGCCGGATCGGCCCCTGTACAGTCGAGGAGCGTGCAGTTGCGCAGGACGATGGTGGTCATGGAGCCTCCTCGCAACAGTGGGGATCAATACTCGATCGTCGCTTCCAGCATCCCCGCCTCGCTACGCGTGACGATGAAGCGCGTGAAGCAGGCCATGCAGTAGACGCGATCACCCGGCCGCAGCTCTCGCGGCGAGCGGATCACCACCTTGCAGACCGGGCAGAGCACCTCGTTGGGGGAGAGCTCGTCCGCAGGGCCGTTCCACTTGCGGTAGTACTTCCGGTACTTCTTCGGAACCTCGTCGAAGCCCGTATCCTCGAGTACGAAGCGCAGCCGCGGCTTCCCGTCGTCGGCCTCCGGCACTGTTGCGTCCGGCTTCGGCTCGGGCTTCGAGCTCAAGCGAACCCCAGCCTTCGCACGGCCGCCAGGTAGCTACGGCCGATCTCCGGCCGCTCGGAAGGCAGCGTCCCGATCTGCGCCAGGGTCTCTTCGCAGCTCGCCAGCACCAGCGGATCGAGCTCGTGTCGGACCGCTTCGAGCCGCGCCCGCGTATGAGGCGAGGTCTTCAGCCGCCGGCCGAGCTCGTTCTCCCCAAAGCCGATGTGGCGTCGCTCGTCCTTCACGATGCCCTGCAACACGTCACGGGTCACCGGATCGGCCGTCTCGGCATGGGTCTGGAAGACCGTGAACTCGAAGGACTCGAGGATCACGTTCTGCGCGAAGATCGCGGCCTCCCAGTCCTTGCCCTCTACGAGCTCGAGCAGGCGCCGCTTGAAGGCGACCAGACTTCGGGTCGCGCGGCGCTCGATCTCCTGCTCGGGGCTCGCGACTCCGAGATCCTGCAGCCGGTGCAGCAACACCTCGAGGTGGCGGCCCTCGTCCACCACCTGCGTCGCGAGGAAGACCTTCGTGAGCCGGTTCGGCGCGATGGCGATCAGCCCGCTCGAGGCCTCGAGCGCGGCAGTCTCTCCGATGCAGTAGTGACAGAGGATGGTGATGAGGCGGTCCCGCTCGGAATCCGAGAGCGGCACCTCCTGGGTCTGCAGCTTGCGGCCGTAGCGCGTCTCGGAGAGATAGCCCTCTACCGAGTGGAACCAGAATTCGAAGGAGTGAACCTCCTCGAGGAAGCTTTCCGGCGGCAGTGAGTGGACATCGGCCACCGGGATCTCCTTGGGCTGGGGGGCTGAGGGCAGGATACTTGGATCTGTGGCTAACGAAATGCGCCCCGAGGTTGAGTCCATACGACTCAACTCCGGGGCGCATCAAGG
>CAYGXT010000346.1:0-3969 GCA_964353695.1 uncultured Myxococcaceae bacterium | reverse complement strand
GCTCGTCGTGAGCTTCTCGACCGATTGGCTGTTTCCGCCCTTCCAGTCGAAGCAGATGGTGGACGCGCTGCTGGCGGCGGGCAGGCCCGTGGCGGCCTGCACCGTGGAGAGCCGCTGCGGTCACGATGCCTTCCTGCTGGAGGACGATCTCGACCGCTATGGCTGCATGGTCGAGGGCTTCCTCGACCGGCTCGTGGACGGCGTGGCTTGCGATCCCGATGCCGAACCGGCGGGGCTCGATCCCCGAAGCATCTTCCAGGCTCGGCGCATCGACTACGACCTGATCGTCGAGCTGATCGATCCGGGAGCGAGCGTGCTCGATCTCGGTTGTGGCGGTGGCGGGCTCCTCGCGCGGCTCGCCTCGCGCGGACACGGGCGTCTCGTGGGCGTCGAGCTCGACGAGCGGGAGATCGTGACCGCCGTCCGGCGCGGGCTGCCGGTGGTGCAGGCCGATCTCGCCGAAGGGCTCGCCTGCTTTCACGACGGGGAGTTCGACGTCGTCGTGCTGTCGCAGACGCTCCAGGCCGTGCGCGACGTCGATGCGCTCGTGGCCGAGATGCTGCGCGTGGGACGCCGCTGCGTCGTGAGCTTCCCGAACGTGGGCCACCATGCCCACCGACGGCGGCTCGCCGAGGAGGGGCGCGCGCCGGTCCCGTCTTTCTTGGGTGCGCACCGCTGGTACGACACACCCGACGTCCGCGCAGTCTCGATCGCAGATTTCGAGGACTACTGCGCGGAGCGGAGCATCCGGGTGCTGCGGCATCTCGCCCTCGATTCTGCCGCGGGCAAGCGCGTGAGTGAGGATCCGAACCGGAACGCAGACGTTGCGGTCTTCGTGATCGCCCGTTGAGCTGCAGGTAGAGAGCGCCAGCTACTCGCGCTCGAGCACTCGCAGGATCTCCTCGCGGTAGCCCGAAAGATCGGCGGCGTAGCTGCGATCGCCGAAGATTGCTGCCGACTTACCCTGCGCAGCGACGCCGAGCAGGATGCCTGCGAGCTCGAAGCCCTTGCCACGCCGCACGAAGACGGGGCCGCCGGAGTCGCCCACGCCCGCCTGCGCCTCGCGCGGCGTGGGGCGTCCGCTGCGAAACACGCTGACAAAGCTGCGCGTGCGCGTTCCCTCCGGGCCGGGAAGGATCTCATCGCGGCTCGCCACCTGATTCGTACCCCACTGCAGACCATTGGTGCGGCCCTCCGGCGTCTTTCGCCACAGAAAACCACAGCGGACATCCGGCGCCGTCGCCTGCGCCTCACGACCTGAGGCGTCCCAGCAGCGACGCGTCGTCTCTTGCAGCGGCCCATTTCCGGCCAGGATCAGTTGCGCACCGATCGCTGGCATCTGCTTCGCGATCGGGAGCACGGAGAGGCCGGGATCGCCGTCGATCCGTACCAGTACGAGATCGGCCTTGCCGTCCTCGCTCGTGAGAGGCACAGCGCTCTCGGGCAGGAGCTGATGCTCGTGACCGTCGAGCAGGACGTCATACTTTTTTTGCTGCTTCGCCGCCGCGAGCACGTGCCCGGCGGTGAGAAGCCAGCCCTTGCCGAGGTATACGCCCGAGAGGCCGACGATGATCGCGACGCGAGCGATGCCCGGGTCCGGCACGGGCGCTTGCGAGTCGTCGCCGCCGTCGCTCACGATCACCGCTTGCGCCATAAAGGGAGCGAGCGAGAGCCATGCGGCAATCAAAGTCGGCCATCGCTTCATGTGAAGCCGGACGCGGGCTCGCCGCTACTTTTTCGGCGGACCCGTCGGGATGTCCCGGAAGGCAATGTCCTTGTCGAGCCGGAACTCGGGCGGAAGGCGCAGCACACGCTCGGCGATGATGTTCTTGAGGATCTCGTCCGTCCCCCCCGCCACACGCATGCCCGGCACGGCGAGCCACATCTCCTGCCAGAGCGCTTCGTGCATCGAAACCGCATGATCGCTCGTGGCGCCGAGGGGGCCCTGCAGCTCCACGGCGAAGGCTGCCATCTCCTGCGCCAGGGGCGCACCCACGGCCTTGCCGATCGCACCTTCGGGGCCCGGCACCTTGCCCTGCGAGATCGCCGACAGGGTGCGGAAGCCCGTGTACTTGAGGCCCTGCAGCTTCACCCAGAAGTCGGCCAGCTCCTGCCGCACGGCAGAGTCCTGGATCGCAGGCCGGCCGGCTCGCCTCGAGTCGCGGGCGAGCTTGAGCAGGTTGCGGAAGCCGCCCGTGGGCGAGCCCGCTCCGATCGCTACACGCTCGTTCATGAGCGTTGTCAGCGCCGCGCGCCAGCCGTCTCCGACCGCGCCGACCCGGTTCGAGTCGGGTACGCGTACGTCGGTGTAGAACACCTCGTTGAAGGCTGATCCGCCGTTGATCTGCTTGATGGGCCGGATCTCGATGCCCTTCGACTTCATGTCGAGGATGAAGTACGTGAGGCCCGCGTGCTTTCCGGCGTTCGGATCCGTGCGCACGACGATCATGCCCCATTTGCTGAAGTGGGCGCCCGTGCTCCAGGTCTTCTGGCCGTTGAGGATCCAGTCGCTCCCGTCCCGCACCGCCGTCGAGCGCAGGCCCGCGAGGTCCGAGCCGGCGGCGGGCTCACTGAAGAGCTGACACCAGATCTGCTCGCCGCGCGCCATCGCCTTCAGATGTGTTGCCTTCTGCTCCGGCGTCCCGTGGGTCATGATCGTTGGCCCGAGCATGCCCTGGCCGATGGTGTAGATGTTCGGCGGCGTCTTGAACTTCGCCTGCTCCTGACCAAAGATCACGCTCTGCATCGCGGTGCCGCCCTGGCCGCCGTACTCCTTCGGCCAGGTGATGCAGGCCCAGCCCGCGTCAAACTTTTTGGCCTGCCACACCTTTGCGGCGGCGATGGTCCGCTCGTCCTCGCGTTCGGAAAGCAGGCTCGCCGCCGGCTCGTTCGGGTCGATCAACTCGGCGTTGGCCTCGAGCCAGGCGCGCGCCTTCGCGCGGTAGGCGGCCTCTTCGGGAGTGTCGTTGAAGTCCATGCTGTCGTTCCTCTCGTGTTTCGATGAAGCCGCCCTACGCCGCCTCGCGGGCCTCGATCCGCGCGATCAGTTTCTCACGCCACTCACTGGCGCTGCCGAGCGTGAGGCTCAGCAGCTTCGCGCGGCGGTAGAAGAGGTGGCAGTCGTACTCCCAGGTGTAGCCGACGCCGCCGTGGATCTGGAGCATCTCCCGCGCCGCCAGGTCGAAGGCGTCGGTCGCCGAGATGCGCGCGCCGCAGGCCGCGAGAGGCAGCTCGTCGTTGCCGTGGCTGAGCGCCCAGGCGCCGTAGTAGGCGTTGGAGCGCGCGAGCTCGATCGCACAGTAGAGATCGGCGAAGCGATGCTTCAGCGCCTGGAAGGACGCGATCGGGCGCCCGAAGGCGTAGCGGCCCATGGCATACTCGCGCGTGATCTCGAGGGCGCGCTGCGCGCCGCCGAGCTGCTCGAAGGCCATCAACACGGCCGCGCGGTCGAGCACCTTCTCCGCCAGCTCCCAGCCCTTGCCCGCTGCGCCGACGGTCTCGACCGGCGCATTCGAGAACGCGAGCTTCGCCTGCGAGCGGCTCGGGTCGAGCGAATCGAGCGAGCTGCGCGTGACGCCACTGCCCTTCAGGTCAGCGAGCACGAGCGAGAGCGCCCCGTCGCCGCCGCGCGCGAGCACGATCGCGATGCCTGCTGCGTCGCCGTCGGCGACGGGCAGCTTCTCACCCGTGAGGCGCCCGCCTTCGATGCGCGCGTGGATGCTCGTGGGATCGAGGTCTCCCGCACCCTCGCCGATGGCGAGCGTGCCGATGAGCTCGCCCGATGCGAGGCTGGGGAGGTACTTCTTCTTCTGCTCCGCGCTCCCCGCGAGCAGCAGAGCCTCGGTCGCGAGGTAGACGGACGAGGAGAACGGAATCGGAGCGATGGCACGGCCGACCTCCTCGGCAATCAGCACCAGCTCGAGGTGGCCGAGGCCTGCTCCGCCATACTCCTCCGGCACGGCGGCGCCC
>CAYGXT010000345.1:0-3980 GCA_964353695.1 uncultured Myxococcaceae bacterium | reverse complement strand
CGAGGTGTCCGAAGACCTCCCGCTCGGGCAGCGTGTCGAACGCGCGCGCCGCCATCACCGTCACGTGTACGTAGAGCCCGGCACGCTGCTCTCCCCCGAGGTCGAAGCGCCTTGCGATGCGCCGGATGCGCCCGCCAGCATCGATTCCGATCGTACCGAAGCTCCGGCCCCGCGGGTCGTCACGCAGCAGGAGCGTCCACGCGTCCCTTCCCTCGCGATGCTGACCGATTAGCGCCGCGAGGTCCAGATCGAGCAGCATGTCTCCGGACAGGATCAGGCACGGATCGCTCTCTCGCAGGAAGGCCGCTGCGCGGCGGATCCCGCCCCCGGTCCCGAGCAGGGCCTTCTCGTGGGAGAAGCGTACGCTCAGCCCCGGCGGCGCGTAGCGCTCGGCGGCTTCGATCAGCCATTGCGGCTGGTGATGGACGTTGACCACCACCTCCGACACGCCGTGGCGGGCGAGCAGCGCCAGGGGATAGGCGATGAGTGGGAGTCCGCGTACCGGGACGGCCGGCTTCGGGCGGAGCTCCGAGAGGGGGCGCAGCCGCGTCCCGAGGCCCGCGCCGAGGATCATGGCCCTCACGTACGTTGGCCCCGTACCCGCTCGCCGAGCGCGGCCTCGGTCGCCGGGTCGTGCCCGGGGGACTCGACGGGAAGGCGCTCGATCAGCTCGGCAAGGCGAAAAAGGCGCGGGTCGAGGCTTGCCACTCGTGCCGCGGCCGCGCGCAGGTAGCGTGCGCAGGTCGGCGCGAAACGGATCTCGCGCGGATCGTCGCGCAGCGACGCATGGTAGAAGCCCAGGGCGTGGTCCTTGCCCTTGCGGGTCAGCGTGAGCAGATCGAAGCGTCGTGCAAACGTGTCCGAATCGATTGTGTCGGGCAGCGCAGCCCGGATTCGAGCGAGCTGGGTTGCGACTTCGGCGTCGTCGAGCTCTACGTAGGAGTCGCGCAACAGGCAGACGAGGTCGTACTCGGGCGGCGCCAGCAAGGCGCCCTGCAGATCGATCAGCACCAGACGCGCTCCGGGTGGCGCTCCTTCCCTGACGAGCACGTTCGCAGACTGCAGGTCGCGGTGCGAGAGCCTTTGCGGGGCGAGGGCGGCCTCCTCCGCTACGAACGCGAACGCCTCCTGCACCGCGGCCGCCTCGGCCGCGCGCGCCGGCCTTCCCAGGGCCGCCGGCAGGGAGAAGCGCGCAAAAAAATCTGCCTTGTACAGGAAGAGAGCCCCGTCGAGCCGCCGGCCGAAGGCCGGGATGCGTTCGGCGGCTGCGCTGAGACGCTGCAAGCGCGGTACGAGATCGCAGGCCTCTTCGTAGAGGCGACGCCTCTCCGCGGCACCGACCGTCACCGCGGCCTGACGTAGCTCCAGCGTGCCGGCGTCCTCGAGCAGTTCGATTTCGGCATCGCCGCCGTAGCGGGCCGGCACCGGGATCCCCGCCGCCGCGAGAAAGCTCCGCAGCGGCTCGAGCGTCGGCTCCGGAGGCACGCCGGGGGGGCGGCGCGCGGGATCCTCGGGAAGCTCGACCCTCGCTATGAGGCAAGCCGGCGAGCCGCCGGCAAGCGACACCCGAAAGAAGCGCCGCCGTCCCAGACCGGCCGGAATCTCCTCGATGCGGGCCGGCTCTCGCCCGAGGCTGCAACGGACGACGTCGCTCACGCGCAGCTCGAGCTTGGAATCGCTCAAGCGAAGAAGACGTGACACGCGGCGGTGGCGGCGGCAAAGCCCGCCACGTCGCCGGCAAGGCAGGCGGCGAGCGCGTGACGGCCCTCGCGTACGCGCGCCGCGCCGAAGTAGAGGGCCAGCACGTAGAACGTGGTCTCGGTCGAGCCCTGATACGTGCTGACGAGGACGCCGATGAAGGAGTCCGGCCCGTGGGTCTTCAGGATCTCGCTCATGACGCCAAAGGCGCCGGAGCCTGAGAGCGGACGCAGCAGTGCCATCGGCAATGCCTCGGCCGGGACGCCCAGCCGGCTCGTCAAGGGATCGAGCACCGAGACCACGAGGTCGAGTGCGCCGGAAGCGCGGAACATCGCCACGGCCACCAGGATCACCACCAGGAAGGGGACGATGCGTACCG
Organism: uncultured Myxococcaceae bacterium; assembly: GCA_964353695.1. GTDB lineage: Bacteria > Myxococcota_A > UBA9160 > UBA9160 > UBA9160 > MYXO. The sequence goes on along the minus strand of CAYGXT010000345.1, from coordinate 1,903 downwards.
CGACCTCGATTCCCTCGCGCGCGCCTTCCACGGCCGACTCGTAGACGCGGACGCCGCCGCGCAGGCCGACTCCCAGGAAGGCCGCGATCAGGGCAGGAAGCAGCCACGAGGAGAGAACGTCGCGGGCGACGTCGCCGGGCTCCTTCGTCGCGAGCGAGGTCGCCACCTGGAGCACGAGCGCCGCCGCGAAGGCAAGCGTGAAGCCGAGAAGGACGAGCTGGACTCCCCGGCCCGGGGGCGGAGGCATCTGCTTCGGCCCCGGAATCTCGACCGCTCCACCCTCCGCCGCCGCTGCGGGGGGCTCGACGGCCGCGAAGCTCTCGATGCGAAAGCGCCGGCGTCGCCGCAGCAGGAAATGCATCGCGACGGCCACGGCCGTGGAGGTGGTGGTAGCGATCAGCGTTGGCACCAGGATCGAGGCCGGCGACGTCGAGCCGGCCGCGGCGCGCACGGCGATCGTGCCGAGCGGCAGGATGGCGACACTCGTCGCGTTGATGGCCAGGAAGAGCACCATCGCATCGCTCGCCACGCCGGGGCGCGGGTTTAGCCGGTCGAGCTCCGTCATGGCCTTCAGCCCGAAGGGCGTGGCCGCGTTGCCAAGGCCGAGCACGTTCGAGGCCAGGTTCATAATCATTGCGCCCATGGCCGGATGGTCGCGCGGCACGTCCGGGAACAGGCGCCGCATCAGGGGCTCGAGGGCGCGGGCCACCGCGAGCAGCAGGCCACCGTCGCGTGCCACTCGCATCAGGCCCAAGAAGAAGGCCATCACGCCCACCAGGCCGATCACCAGCTTCACGGCTTCGCCGGCCGACTCCAGCGCTTTCTGCTGAAGGGCGTCCATGCGTCCCGTGAAGGCCGCGCACAGGATCGAGCTGAGGATCAGCGAAAGCCAGATGCCGTTCAGCACGCGCCCCCCACGCGTTGGTCGGACCCGGACGCAGGCTCCCAGGTTCCTTGCGGCGCGTCAAACTTTCGCCGGCCCCAGTGTTTTCGCCGGCCCCAGCAAGTAGAGAGCGCTCGCGCGGCCGTGAGCGCTCTCTCCGAGTCCTAGCGGATGCGGTGCATCTTGCCCCGGCCGAGCAGCAACCAGTCGAGCGACACGTTCTCTTTCAGGGCCAATGTGATCAGAAAGTCCGTATGGGGAGTCGTGCCGCTCTCGTAGCGGTTCACGTTCTGTTGGAAGACCCCGAGGTCGCGCGCGAACTGGCGCTGGGAGCGCTCGCCCCGCACTTCCGCGAGGCGCTCGGACAGCTTCTTCTTCGCGCGATCCACTGCCGATGAAGCCATGAGGGATGTCTCCTCTGCCACCGAAGCCCGGACCGTGACTGCCCTCGCGGCCACGCTACGTCGTGATCGCCTCTTCTCGGGCCGATCACGCGCTCGGGAGGAACCGGGATCCGAGGCAGCCTCAATCTAGCACGTCACTGGATTGCGTCAGCAGCCGATCGGCCTTGACCCGCCGCCTGCGGCGTGTTCCCCTTCCGTCCTGGGCGCTGGTGCAGGCAAGTGTCGGGTACACAGCCCCGCTATTCTGCGGCATCCCGCGCAGCGTCGAGATGAGGCACGGACCCTGCGGGTGACGGGCGGAATTTTCGGTGGTCGTACGCTGCGGGCGCCGGCCGGGAGGGGAGTGCGCCCCACCACGGACCGGGTTCGCGAGGCGACGTTCGCTCGCCTCGGCGCGCTCGGCGGCGCACGGGTGCTGGATCTCTACGCGGGAACAGGAGCCCTCGGCATCGAGGCCCTCTCCCGGGGCGCCGCGAACGTGGTCTTCGTGGAGCGAGCTCGCGCCTCTCTCGACGCGTTGCGGCGTAACCTGGCGACGCTGGGCCTGGGAAAAAGCGTGCGGATCGTGGCCCGGGACGTCGCCGCGGCCGTCGCGGACCTCGGCCGTGCGGGCGAA
>CAYGXT010000344.1:0-3982 GCA_964353695.1 uncultured Myxococcaceae bacterium | reverse complement strand
TCGTACCCATTTCCCGGTAGCATTCTGCGGGGCGCGGCCGTTCTTCGAGGTCGGTGGCGACATCTACGGATCCACGAGCCGGAACGGCGCCCGGTTCGGTATGCCCGGCATCGGCGGCACGGGCCTGAACACCACTCAGGTCGAGCTCCAGAGCAGCGTCTTCTTCGGCGGTGGCGTGCGCTGGGGGCTGCCGGTCGGGCCGTCCGAAATCGGCATCTCGCCCACGCTTGGCTTTACGTTCGACAACGGGCGCCTGCGCAGCATTCGTGACGAGAGCGCCTTCGGCTTCCCGGTCGAAACCGAGAACAAGGGCTTCACCGCCACACGCCTCACGCTGGGAGGCAACCTGGAGCTGCGCCCCTGCCGTGATGGCTGCGGCTTCTATCTCTTTGCCGGCGGGCAGTACGGATTCGAGATCTCGGGCTCCAACGCGAGCATCGAGGGACAGATGCCGGGCGGTTTCGATTCGAGGAACGAGATCCGGGTCGGTGATCGCTGGCAGGCGCAGGTCGGCGCCGGCTACCGCTTCTCACTCCCGTTCTGAAGCCGCGCACCAGCCGTCGCGGGGAGGGTTCGCCGTGCATTCGACACCGGATCGTGTCGCCCTGATCTCGTCCAGAACCGTAGGACAGCGCATGCTCCGGGCGTGCCGCGTGGCGCTGGTGATCGCGCTTACCCTCGCGCCGCCGTCGGTCCGTGCACAGGAGGAGCCGGCACCGGAGCCGGGGATGGACAGCCCCGTCGCGGCAGACAGCGGCGACATCGACGTCGAGATCGACCTCGATGGGCAGACCCACGCCTTCTGGGCGGAGTTTCCTCTTGGAGGGGACAGCCCGGGGGTAAAGCTGATCGCCGGAACCGACCCGGACTGCGGCGGCCGCGCCCTCCGTGTTGCACGCAACGCCATCACCGCCAGCTCGGTGCAGCGCGCGATCGGCAAGGTCGGCAAGTTCTACTTCAAGGTCGCAAAGATCGCGCTCAAAGGCATGGGCCTCGGCACGGCCGGTGACGCCGCCGATCTCGCGCTGCGCGCGCTGCAGTCGAACTCGGCAAGCGAGTTCGGCGAGAAGCTCGGCGAGTTCCTGGCCGGGAAGGCCGGCTCGAAGCTCGTGAAGTCGGATCTCGTGAAGGGCCTTGGTCTGCCCCAGGGCCTTGCCGAGGAGGTTGTCGCGAGCGAGGCGGCCAAGGCGCTCTGGAAGAAGATGTTCGGAGACGGAAAGCGCGGCTACGACGAAACCGTCAGCTTCCCCTGCCCGGGGACGCAGGTGCGCTTCTGGATCATGGGAACCGGCGACGGCGTGCGCGTCGCCTTTGTCGTGAACGGGGACTGCGAGTGCAAGGTTCCGGAGAACCAGCCCGAGAGCGTCCGGCTCGCCCGCTTCGGCGTGTACGCGAGCGCCCTGCTGGTTCCGCATCGCAGCTTCGAGAACGGCAAGCTCAAGATCACGTTCACCCACGCGGACGCGCAATACGAGGTGGTCGCCATCTGCGGCTGCCCGAGGATCGCGATGGCGACGGACGGCGCCGGAACGGGCGCCCAGACCGATGGCAACATCGCATTCGGCGAGACCTTCGTTGCCTTCGACACGACCGAGTGGTGCACCTATGGCGGTGGCAGTACGGGGCTGCCGCCCGGCGAGCCGACAACGGAGAGCCCGCCCGGGGAGCCCACCGGCAGCGGGCCAAAGATCGGCCCTCCGATCCCGGTGCCCGACGGCGGCGGAAGCTTCTGGCCACCGACGTGGGCTACCGAGCATCCGAAGAACGAGCCGCCGGGAACGACGCCTCCGCCGACCACAACGACGCAAAGGCCTCCTCCCTCGAAGCCCGACGAGGAGAAGCCCAAGACGCCGGCGAGCGGAGTACCGATCAAGGCGACGCAAACGGTGCTGGAGGGAGGCAAGAGCACGGCGGTGGCCGTGGCCGGCACGCGCGTCAAGCTCGCGCTCGGAAGCGACCCGGAGCTGCCGCTTTCCGGCGCCCCGCGCGTCGACGAGGGCTTCGCAGACCCGCCGCTGCAGGCGGTCACCGATGCCTCGGGCAAGGCGCTGATCGAGGTGCCGCCGGGAACGACCCTGCCCGCCTCGTACTCCGGCCGGGCCGTCGAGGTCGACTCCTCCCCGCTCAGCAGCAAGATGGTCTTTCTCCCCTCCGGCGTGAGCCCGCGCAGCGCCCTCGATCCCAAGCTCCACGGCTTCCTGGGGCGGGCCTTCCAGCTGCAAGGGAGCACCGTGGTTCCGCTGTTCTACAAGGTCGCCGACCATTCCCTGGTCGAAGCCGCGGTGGAGCGCTCCCGACAGGTGCAGCACGTCGAGACCAACTACTGCCGCGAAGAGCAGGAGACGCCGAACGATCCCTACTACCACTCGAAGGGGAGCTGGAAGCAGGCCTACGAGGACCAGTGGGCGATCCGGCGCGTCGGCCTCACGCCCGGCGCCGACTCGGCCTGGAGTCTGCTCGGGGCGGATGCAAAGTCCGTGGTCGTCGCGGTCATCGACACCGGCCTCGACTGGAACCATGCCGACTTCCCGCGCGAGAACCTTTGGGTGAATGCGCGCGAGGTGCCGAACAACGGCAAGGACGATGACCGCAATGGCTACGTCGACGACGTCATCGGCTGGGATTTCCAGGGCAACGATCCAAAGCCTTTCGACCGGGACGGCCACGGCACGTTCGTGGCCGGTGTGATCGCAGCCGGCTGGAACAACGGCATCGGCATCGCCGGCATGAACCCGCACGCGCGCATCATGGTGCTGAAGGCGCTCAACGACTTCGGCCACACGCGAGCCTCCTACCTCGCCGAGGCCATCACCTATGCAGCCAACAACGGGGCACGCATCATCAACGTGAGCGTCGGCGGCAAGAACCTGACGCGCGCTGAGCAGCTCGCCGTGGAGTATGCGCACTCGAAGGGAGCGCTGGTCGTGGTCGCCGCTGGAAACGAGGGCATCGACGTCAGCGGCTTCGGGCCCGCGGGCGTGAAGGGAGCGCTGGCCGTGGCGGCGACCGACTACGATGACAAACGCGCCTCGTTCTCGAACTGGGGCGCGGGCATCGGCCTCGCAGCGCCGGGCATGGACATTCTCGGCCTGCGTGCGCGGCGCACGGACTTCATGCGCGACATCCCAGGCGTGAAGTACCGGCCCGGCGAGGCCTTCGTGGGAGACGACGTGCGCTATTACCACACCTCAGGAACCTCGTTCTCGGCTCCCATCGTCTCCGGCGTGGCATCGCTTTTGCTTTCGAAGCGGCCGGAGCTCGGCCCCGATGAGCTCCTGAACGTGCTGCAGCAATCGGCGAAGGACATCGAGGTGCCCGGGCAGGACCAGTACACGGGCTTCGGGCTGGTGGACGCGCGGGCGGCTCTCGGCGCGCAGCCCGGCGTCGCGCTCCACGCGGAGATCTCCGGCGTGGAGGTGGTGACGCGTGACGGCAAGCAGCTCGTACAGGTCAGCGGAACGGCGACGGCTGATCATCTCGCGCGCCGCTCGCTCGAGATCGGCAGCGGCGAGACTCCAAGCCGCTGGAAGCGGGTCGGAGAAGCGACGGACGGGGTCGAGAATGGCGTGCTCGGCAGCATGCCTGCCGAAGAGCTGCGCGGGGCCAAGATCTGGATGATCCGCTCGGTCGTCGAGCACCAGAACGGGACGACGCGCGAGGTGCGCTTCCGGCTCGATCTCGAATAGACCGCTGTGCCGCTGGCTCGCGAGCCCGTGTCAGCGGCACAGCGCCGCCTCGACCTCGTTCGCCGCGCGCAGCCCGCTCGTGAGCGCGGCCTCGGTGTAGGGCCCCACGAGATAGTCGCCCGCGAAGGCGAGCCGCGGCGAGCGAGTGGCCGCGCTCCGGCCGAGAAAGGCCGCGAGCTGCGGCAGGTAGCCCGTTCGGAATTGCGGGAGCATGGGATCCCAGCGGTGCACGGCCGTCGCGACCGGATCGCCGCCAGCGCGACGTCTTCCAGGTCCTCGTAGACCGCCCGCTCGGC
>CAYGXT010000343.1:0-3993 GCA_964353695.1 uncultured Myxococcaceae bacterium | reverse complement strand
GGTGGCGCCCGCGGCTGACAGGGCCGGGCCTTGAGCCGGGCCGCCTGCGCCATGCTTCGCATTCTTGCCCTCGCGCTCGTCGTGGCGTCCGTCCCCTGGCTGGCAGCCCCGGCTGCGCGAGCGCACGGGCGCTCCACCTCGACTTCGGCCTTCGATATCGAGCCCGGGATCCATCCGAGTGCACGCATCAGCGTGCGCGCTCCGATGTCCGACCTGCAACGTGTCGTGCCCGGGCTGGCCGGTCTCGGATCGACACCGATTGGTGTTAGAGCGGAGGCTCTGGCCCTGGTGGATCGCTATCTGCAGGAGCGGGTCGTGCTGCGCTCGGCCGGACAGGTCTGTGCGGTGGTGGGGCCTGCGTCGGCGCTGGTCACCGTCGATCCGAGCCATCTGGGACGCTCCTGGCAGGTGCTGTGTGAGCAGGCCGGCCCTCTCGTCGTCGAGAGCACGGCCTTCTACGACGTCCAGCCAGCCCACCTGCACCTCTCGCGCATCCGCCTGGCCGGCTCTCCGGCGGTGGAGCAGGTGCTGGTGCAGGGCCGCCCGCGCGTCGCGCTCGAGGAGCCAGGCTCGGGCAAGGCCATTGCCGGTTCAGACCTGCTCGACTACGTGAAGCTCGGCATCGAGCACATCTTCTCGGGAACGGATCACATCTGCTTCGTGCTGGCGCTGCTCCTGATTGGCACGACACTCGGCGAGGTCGCCACCGTCGTCACGGGCTTCACGGCCGCGCATAGCGTGACGCTCGCGCTCGGAGTGCTCGGCGTGGTGAGGCCTGCGTCGGCGGCGGTGGAGGCGCTGATCGGTCTCTCGATCGTGGTGGTGGCCCTCGAGAACTTCTTCGAGACGGCGGGACAGCCCACCCGGCGGCTCGTGCGCGCTGGTTTGACGCTGCTGCTCGCTCTTGCCATCGGCGGTGCAGTGGGCGGCATGGTCGCTGTACCGTCGCTCGCGCTTTTCGGCGTCGGGCTCTTCGCGCTCTGCTACTTCGCGCTGCTCGCGCGCGCGCAGCGGCCCGCGCGACTGCGCTGGCTCGTCGCCTTCGTCTTCGGTCTCGTGCATGGCTTCGGCTTCGCAAGCGTGCTGGCCGAGACGGCGCTTCCGACCGGGCGCATGGCGCAGGCGCTTCTCGGCTTCAACGCCGGCGTCGAGATCGGGCAGCTCACGATCGTGGCGGCGCTCTGGCCGCTCTACCGTACGCTGCTCTCCCGAAGGCCGGATGCGCGACCGGCCGTGGTGCAGCTCGGCTCTGCCGTGATTCTCGCGGCAGGGCTGTTCTGGTTCCTCACGCGCGCCCTGGGGAGCGCATGACGGCGAAGCGAGCGACGCGGCGGCGCCTGCCGCGCGAAATCCCGCCGGCCGAGCTCGCCCTCGGCCTCTGCCACGAGATTGGGAACATCCTGGCCGCGACGCGCCTCGCTGCGCATCTGTCGGCGAAGGGTCTGATCGAAGGAGATTTCTCGGAGGCTGCGGCCAGGATCGAGACCGAGACCGCGCGGGCGGGGGCCTATCTTGGGCAGATGCGGCCGCTGCTCGGCGTCGCTCCGCAGCACCGCCTGCGCGTGGCGGCCTCGGAGGTGTTGGGCGCTCTCGAGCGCAGCCTCGGCGCCGCCGCGGACGGCCCGTGCCAGCTCGAGATCCGTATGCCGCGCGGCGTGCCCGATCTCCGGGTCGATCCCGATGCCCTGCATCATGTGCTGGTGGCGATGGTGCTGGCGGCGGCGGATGTCACGGCGGGCGATAAGCAGGTGCGCGTGTCGGCCAGGCGTGATCGGGCGCGCATCGTGTTCACGATCGAGGACGAGGGGGGGCCTCTCGAGGCCGGCCCTGCGCCCGGCGTGGCGCCCCGGCGCGGCCGGCCTCTCGTGCTGGCGGCGGCGAGAGCGATCCTGCGCGGGCAGGGCGGAAGCCTCGCCGTGGAAGCGCGGCCCCGGAACCGGGGAACGTGCATCCGTGTAGCGCTGCCGGCGGCCCGGCCCTACGCAGCCTCGCGCAGCGCGCGGCGGGACGCCGGATCACGAACCGAAGCGGGCGGCTCGCGGAGATCCCAGACCAGCCCGACCGCGGCGAGAGCGCGCAACACGTAGTAGGTCACGTCGATCTCCCACCAGAAGAAGCCCTGCCGGGCGCTCGCCATATAGTGGTGATGATTGTTGTGCCAGCCCTCGCCGAAGGTAGCCAGCGCGATCCAGAGATTGTTGCGGCTCGTGTCGGGCGTTTCGTAGCGGCGCGAGCCCCAGCAATGTGCGAGCGAGTTCACCGAGTAGGTCGTATGCCAGAGCACGGTGGTCGAGATCGAGAAGCCCCAGATCACGCCGGAGAGACCGCCGATGCCGAAGCAGGCGAGGGCGAGCAGGATCGGCGGCACCACGTGCCAGCGATTGAGCCAGACCAGCTCCGGATAACGGGCGAAGTCTCGGATCTGCCCCGTGGGCGTGGCGGTCCAGCGAGGATCGAAGATCCAGCCCTGGTGCGCGTACCAGAGGCCGTCCATGGGCGAGTGCACATCGCCCTCGCGGTCCGTGTAGGCGCGATGGCGGCGGTGAAGGCCCGCCCACCAGAGGGGACCCTTCTGCGTCGCCGCGGCGCCGAGAAAGGCCAGCACGAGCTGGAAGGGCCGGCTCGTCTTGTACGCCCTGTGTGCGAAGTAGCGGTGGTAGCCGCCGGTGATGGCGAAGGTCCGAAGCGCCAGGGTCGCCGCCAGGAGCAGGAGATCCCGCGTCGAGACGCCGGTAAAGAGCGCGAGGAGGCAGCTCAGATGGACGCCCCAGTAGGCGAGCGACACCAAACGCGAGGTCGCCACTGCGCTGTCGGCGCGCGAGAGCGGGGGCTTCGTGGTCTTTGAGACGCTCGCTACCGCCTCGGCCGCAAGCTCCTTGCTCGAGGTCTCCGAAATGCTGCTCATCGAACCTCCGCCCGGGATGCAGCCCGGTCCATCAAACATAGGCAGCGGGTGGGGCCGCGATGCGGCCCGGCTGTGAAAGCTCGGTGAAACGAGCCGTTCTGTGTGCAGGGCGTGTAAAAGGACACGCGCGTCGCCTGCTCCTCGAGCCTGCGCTAAGGTCCCGCCGCCATGCGCCGCCCCCGCAAAGAAGTCCGTAACCTCGCGATCATCGCGCACGTCGACCACGGCAAGACGACGCTCCTCGACGGCCTGCTGCGCCAGACGGGGACCTTCCGCGCCAACCAGGCCGTGGCCGAGCGCGCCATGGACAACGAGGACCTCGAGCGAGAGCGCGGCATCACCATCCACTCGAAGAGCACCTCGGTCGAGTTCGAGGGTGTCCGCATCCACCTGGTGGACACGCCCGGCCACGCCGACTTCGGCGGCGAGGTGGAACGCGTGCTCGGGATGGTCGACGCCGTGCTGCTGCTGGTGGACGCCGTCGACGGCGTGATGCCGCAGACGCGTTTCGTGCTTGGCAAGGCGCTCTCCCATGGTCTGCGGCCCATTCTTGTGGTGAACAAGATCGACCGCCCGGAGCAGCGCGCCCGAGAGGTGGTGGACGAGGTCTTCGACCTCCTCGTCGAGCTCGGCGCCAGCGACGAGCAGCTCGACTTTCCGGTGGTCTACGCATCGGCCAAGCAGGGCACGGCGACCCTTGACCCGGCGGAATCCGGGAAGGATCTGCGCCCGCTGCTCGAGACGATCCTGACCGAGGCGCCGGCGCCGGAGGTAGACGAGGACGGCACGCTCCAGTTCCAGGCCGTGACCCTCGGCTACGACGACTTTCTCGGCCGCCTGGTGATTGGGCGGGTCGAGCGCGGCGTACTGCGCCGCAGCGCGATCGTGGTGCGCGTGCCGGAGACGGGAGCGCCCGAGTCCTTCCGCGTGACGAAGCTCTTCGGAGCTCGCGGCCTCGAGCGCGTGGAGATCGCGGAGGCCCGCGCCGGGGACGTTTGCATCATCGCGGGTGTCGACTCGATCGACATCGGCGACACCATCTGCGATCCGTTGGCACCGGAGGGGCTGCCGAGGATCGGAATCGATCC
>CAYGXT010000342.1:0-4025 GCA_964353695.1 uncultured Myxococcaceae bacterium | reverse complement strand
CCCGCGCTTCGTAGACGAGAAGCGCACGCTCGCAAGCGCCGACTACCTCTCGCGGATGTGGAAGGCCACCGGTGCCGACGGACCTGCGGCGGCCATGCGGACCAGCGAGCCGGCCGTCTTCGTCTACCGCTTCGATTGGGACGAGGAGCCGACCCTGCTGGGCGCTGACCTCTCGAAGATGCTCGGCGCCTCCCACGGCTTCGAGATCCCCTTCGTCTTCGGTCACTTCGATCTCGGCCGCGCCGGGAATGTGGTCTTCGCGAAGGAGAACCTCGCAGGTCGTGAGGCGCTCTCGAAGGCGATGATGTCCTACTGGGCCGCATTCGCGCGTACGGGAGATCCGGGTCGCGGCGTCGCGGGCGATCTCCCGGCCTGGACGGCGTGGGATGTCTCGAGTGCCGCGGCACCAAAGTACGTCGTGCTGGATACAAAGGAGGGCGGCGGCATCCGCATGGCGAGCGAGATCGAGACGCCCGCCAAGGTGATTGCCGCGCTCGAAGCCGACCCTCGGCTCACGACACCCGCCGAGCGCTGCGAGATGCTGCGCTTGCTCGCAGACTGGGGGCGCGGCTACACGGAGCGGGAGTACATAGCGCGAAGCGACTGCCGCGCCTTTCCGATCGATGCGGTCGCAAAACATTGATTCGCCTCGACTCGCTCTCGAGGCGTCACGGCCGACAGATTCTCTTCCTCGAAGCCTCGGCGGTCGTGAACCGGGGTGAGAAGGTCGGCCTCGTCGGCCCGAACGGCGCCGGGAAGACCACCATCTTCCGGCTGATCACGCGGGAGGAGGAGCCCGACGACGGGCAGGTCGCCGTCGATCGGGGCGTCATCGTCGGCTACTTCAGCCAGGACGTAGGCGAGATGAAGGGCCAGAGCGTGGTCGAGGCGACGCTCGACGGTGCGGGACCGGCCTCAGAAGCAGCACGGGAGCTGCACGCGCTCGAGCACGCCATGGCCGATCCGGAGCGCGGCGGCGAGATGAACGCCCTCGTCGAGCGTTATGGCGATGCGCAGGCGCGCTTCGAGGAGCTCGGCGGCTATGGGCTCGAGGCAAGGGCGCGAGAGGTGCTGGCGGGGCTGGGCTTCTCGTCGGAGCAGATGGACGGTGACGTGGGCGCCCTCTCGGGCGGCTGGAAGATGCGCGTGGCGCTGGCGCGCATCCTCGTGATGCAGCCCGACGCGCTGCTGCTCGACGAGCCGACGAACCACCTCGACCTCGAGTCGATCCTTTGGCTGGAGAACTGGCTCCGGGGGTTCGAAGGCGCGCTGCTGATGACCTCCCACGACCGTGAGTTCCTGAACCGCATGGCATCCAAGATCGTCGAGATCGATGCCGGCGAGCTCATCACCTACTCGGGCGACTACGATTTTTACGAGCGCCAGCGAGCCCTGGCCGAGCGCGGGCAGGAGGCGCAGTACGCGCGCCAGCAGGCGATGCTGGCCAAGGAGGAGGCCTTCATCGCGCGCTTCAAGGCGCGCGCCAGCCACGCCGCGCAGGTGCAGTCGCGCGTCAAGAAGCTCGACAAGATCGAGAAGGTCGAGCCGCCGAAGCGGCGTCAGACGCTCGAGTTCGAGTTCCGGGCTGCACCCCGCTCCGGCGACGACGTCGTGCGTCTCGCGGGCCTGCGCAAGGCCTACGGGGAGCGCGTGGTCTTCGATGGCTTCGACCTGCTCGTCCGGCGCCGCGAGCGCTGGTGCGTGATGGGCGCCAACGGCGCCGGCAAGTCGACGCTGCTCAAGCTCGTGGCCGGCGAGACCGCTCCCGACGCCGGCAGCGTCACGCTCGGAGCCGGGGTCAGGCTTGGCTACTTCGCGCAGCACTCCATGGAGCTGCTCGATGGCGACGCAAATGTCTGGGAGACGCTCTCGGACGCATTTCCGAGCGCTTCGGTCGGCTCGCTCCGCGCGTTGGCCGGCGCCTTCGGCTTTTCCGGCGACGACGTCGAGAAGCGCTGCCGGCTGCTCTCGGGCGGCGAGAAGGCCCGCCTCGTGCTGGCGCGCATGCTCTACGATCCGCCGAACTTCCTGGTACTCGACGAGCCCACGAACCACCTCGATCTTGCGACCAAGGAGATGCTGATCCACGCCCTCGACGGCTTCGACGGCACGCTGCTGCTCGTCTCCCACGATCGCCGCTTCCTCGCGGCGCTCACGAACCGCGTCCTCGAGCTGGAGCCGGGAAGCGCGCGCAGCTACGGCGCCGGCTACGCCGAGTACGTCGCGGCGAGCGGCCACGAGGCGCCGGGCATGCGCGGCGCGTGAGAGGTCTGCCCGAGAGGGCACGCCTGGTGGGAACCCCTTGAAAGAAGAGGCCCCGGGGCCCTACTGCCGGCCTTTGGGAGTTCAGACCGAGCTGCGCTCACTGACCTGCGTCGCGCCCTGACGGCGCGGCTCGAAGCCTTCGGAAGCAGCCCTCCCTCGTGCGAGGCGTGAACGCCGGCCTCGCAGCCAGAACAGGCCAACCAGCACGGGAGCCGCCTCGAAGCCGAGGCCACAGGCGGGCGCTGAAGCGGGCATTGAGGCGGCCGCTGAGAATGGCGCTGAGGCGCCGGCCGCGGACACTTCCGAGGTACCCGAGCTGGACGCACACCCTGGATCAAGCAAGTCGATGAAACCATCGCCGTCGTTGTCGATGCCGTCGTCGCACGCCGGGTCTTCGAGGACCGAACTCGCGGATGCGCAGCCGGGATCGGCCGGGAAGTCGATCCAGATGTCCAAATCGTTGTTGATCTTATCGTCGCAGGCCGGTGCTTCGTTGTCGGAGGACGGCGACGAGCAGACCGGATCATTCGGGTAGTCGATCAACCCGTCGGTATCATTGCTGATCTTATCGTCGCAGGCCGGAGCCTCGGTCAGCGCCGTCGGAGACGAGCAGCCGAGGTCCGCCGGATAGTCGATTAGCAGATCAAGGTCGTTGTCGATGCCGTCATCGCACGTCAGCCCGACACCGAACTCTCGCTCGGACGAGTCGCCTCGAGACGTGCAGCCCGGATCAGCGGGGTAGTCGATCAGGCCGTCGCCATCGTTGTCGATGCCGTCCTGACACGCTCCAATCTCCGTGGTGCCTGCCAAGTCCGCACAACCCGGGTCTGCGGGGTAGTCGACCAGGCCGTCCGCGTCGTTGTCCGCGCCGTCCTGACACGCCCCAATCTCCGTCGTGCCCGCCAAGGCCGCACAACCCGGGTCTGCCGGGTAGTCGAGCACGCCGTCCCCGTCATTGTCCACGCCGTCGTCGCAGATCAGGGCCAGGCTCTTCTCGCTCGCGTCGCTGGCCGCGGCGCAGCCCGGGTCGGCCGGGAAATCGATCTGCCCGTCCCCGTCGTTGTCCGCGCCGTCCTGACACGCTCCAATCTCCGTCGTGCCCGCCAAGGCCGCACAACCCGGGTCTGCGGGGTAATCGATCCCGCCGTCCCCGTCGTTGTCCACGCCGTCGTCGCAGACCAGAGTCGGGCTCTTCTCGCTCGCGTCGCTGGCCGCAGCGCAGCCCGGGTCGGCCGGGAAATCGATCCGCCCATCCCCGTCGTTGTCGATGCCGTCGCTGCAGGCCGGAGACTCGGTACCCGCCGTCGGAGACGAGCAGCCGAGGTCTGCCGGATAGTCGATGAACCCATCCAGGTCGTTGTCGATGCCGTCATCGCACAGCCGCGAGGGGTCTCTCTCGGAGTCGTCGTATCGAGACGTGCAGCCAAGATCCGCGGGGAAGTCGATCCCGCCGTCCCCATCATTGTCCAGGCCGTCGAGGCATACCGGCGCCTCGGTCAGCGCTGTCGTAGACGAGCAGCCGAGGTCCGCCGGATAGTCGATGAACCCATCGCTGTCGTTGTCGACGCCGTCATCGCACGGCAGCGAGAGATCGCGCTCGGACGCGTCGTATCGATCCGTGCAGCCCGGATCAGCGGGGTAGTCGGTCCAGCCGTCGCCGTCGTTATCCAGGCCGTCGAGGCATACCGGCGCCTCGGTCAGCGCCGTCGTAGACGAGCAGCCGAGGTCCGCCGGATAGTCGATGAACCCATCGCTGTCGT
>CAYGXT010000341.1:0-4028 GCA_964353695.1 uncultured Myxococcaceae bacterium | reverse complement strand
CGCCTGAGGGCAGCCAGCCGGTGCAGGTGCCCGGCCTCGGCGAGACCACCGTCAGCAACGCCCTGGCCGCCGCCGCGGCGGCGCGCGCCGCCGGCGCCGACCTGGTCGACGTAGCGACCGGGCTCGGGCGCTTCCGTCCCCTGGGCGGACGCATGGAGCAGATCCACCTGCCGCGGGACATCATCGTGCTCAACGACACCTATAACGCGAACCCGCAGTCCATGGCGGTGGCGCTGCGCAGCCTGGCCGAGCTGAAGGGTTCGAGCCGCGGCCTCGCCATCCTCGGAGACATGGCGGAGCTTGGCGACAGCGCCTCGACGGCGCATCGAGAGACCGGACGGCTCGTGGCCGAGCTCGCGATCGAATGGCTCTTCGCCGTCGGCGGGCACGCGCAGGAGACCGCCGCGGGCGCGATCGAGGCCGGCATGCAACCGGGGCGTATCCGCGTGAGCGAAGACCATGCGCAGACGAGCGCAGAGGTGGCGAAGATCCTGCAACGGAACGACTGGGTGCTGGTCAAGGGCTCGCGCTCCTCGCGCATGGAGCGCGTGGTGGAGGCCCTGGCGGCCAGTGCGGCGGGGAGCTGATGCTCTACCACCTGCTCTACCCCCTCTCGGGCGAGTTCGGCGGCTTCAACGTCTTCCGCTACATCACGTTCCGAACCGCAGCCGCGACCCTCACGGCGCTCTTCCTCTCCTTCCTGCTGGGCCCGCCGCTGATCCGCGCGCTGGGTCGCCTGCACATTGGCCAGCCGATCCGCGAGATTGGCCCTGCTCACCAATCGAAGGCCGGAACGCCCACCATGGGCGGGCTCCTGATTCTGCTCTCGCTGCTCGTGGCGGTGCTGCTCTGGTCGGAGCTCGACAATCGTGCGGTCTGGATCGTGCTCGGGCTGACAGCGGGCTACGGCGTTCTCGGCTTCGTGGACGACTACCGCAAGGTCACGCAGCGCAGCAGCGACGGCGTCTCGGCCCGAACCAAGCTCGCCTGGCAGTTCCTGCTGGCCTTCGCGGTAGCGCTCGCGATCTATCTGCAACCTGGATTCAACAGCGAACTCTCGGTGCCCTTCTTCAAGGACGTGACTCCCCACCTTGGGATCCTCTACGTCCCGTTTGCGATGCTCGTGATCGTATCCTTCAGCAATGCCGTAAACCTCACCGACGGCCTCGACGGTCTTGCCATCGGTCCCGTGATGATCACGGCAGGGACTCTCCTGCTTCTCGCCTACGCCGCGGGCAACAAGACGATCGCCGAGTATCTGGCCATCGCCTACGTGCCGGGAGCTGGCCAGCTCGCCATCTTCTGCGGCGCGCTCGTGGGAGGAGGCCTCGGCTTTCTCTGGTTCAACACCTATCCCGCGCAGCTCTTCATGGGCGACGTGGGCTCGCTGGCGCTCGGCGGCGCACTCGGCACCATCGCCGTGCTGGTGCGACAGGAGATCCTGCTCGGTGTCGTGGGTGGGATCTTCATGCTCGAGATGCTCTCGGTGATGATCCAGGTCGCCTCCTTCAAGCTCACGGGGAAACGGGTCTTCCTGATGGCGCCGATCCATCACCACTACGAGAAGCAGGGCTGGGCGGAACAAAAGATCGTCGTGCGCTTCTGGATCGTTTCCATCATCCTTGCGCTCGTCGCCCTGTCCTCGTTGAAGCTGCGATGAACCTCGACCTCGCCGGAAAGCGCGTGCTCGTCCTCGGCCTCGGCATCTCGGGCCGCAGCGCCGCGCGCTTCTGCGCCGGGCTCGGGGCCGAGGTGGTGGCGGCGGACGAGTGCGGGAGAGAGGCCCTCGGCGGCATCGGCGAACTGGAGGCGGTGGCAACGCTCGCCCTTGGCGGCGCGCTGCCCGACGCCGCTGACTTCGACCTCGTCGTGCCGAGCCCCGGAGTGCCGGCCAGCCGATACCGGGGCCGTGCACGCTGCGTCTGGGGCGACATCGAACTCGCCTGGCGCGCGCTCTCGGTGCCGATCGTGGCGGTGACCGGAACCAACGGGAAGTCCACCACCACGCTCCTCATCGAGGCGCTGCTACGAGCCGCGGGGCTACGCGCGGAGGCCGCGGGGAACATCGGGAGCTCGGCCCTCGATCTGGTCGGACGGCCTCTCGACGTGGCCGTGCTGGAGGTTTCCTCCTTCCAGCTCGAGACCACGCAGGGCTTTTGCCCGAAGGTGGCTTTGATCCTCAACATCACCCCCGACCATCTCGATCGGCACGGGAGCTTCGAGGCCTACGTCGCGGCCAAAGCGCGCATCCTCGCGAACCTCGGACCGGGCGATACGGCCGTGCTCTCGGCAGACGATCCGCCGACGCGTGCCCTCGCGGCCAGGACCCGCGGCCGCGTACGCTTCTTTTCGCAGCGGGAGGCCCTGCCCGCTGGCGCCTGCCTCGATGCCGCCGCGATCGTGCTGCGCGAGCAGTCCGAGACGATCCGGATTCCGCTCGAGGGCTTCGTGCTCCCGGGAGTCCACAACCGGGAGAACCTGCTGGCCGCGCTGCTCGCGGTCTGGGCCATCGGCGCGGATCCGCGCCGCGCCGCGAGTGCTCTGCCCGCATTTCGCGGTCTTGCTCACCGCACCGAGATCGTGCGCTGCCGCGGCGGCGTCACCTGGGTGAACGATTCGAAGGGCACGAACGTCGGTGCGGCTTTGCGCTCGCTCGAGAGCTTCACGGAGCCGGTCGTCTGGATCGCGGGGGGCAAGGACAAGGACCTCGACTTCCGGCCGCTGGCTCCCCTGCTGAAGGAGCGGGCACGGGCGGCGATCCTGATCGGACAGGCGGCGCCGAAGCTCGCCGCGGCCTTGGCGGGGAGCGTGCCTCTCTACGAGGCCGGCGATCTCGAGCGCGCGGTGACGCTGGCAGCCGATCTGGCAAGGCCGGGCGACGTCGTCCTGCTCTCACCGGCCTGCGCCAGCTTCGACCAGTTCACGGGCTACGAACATCGGGGCGAGCGCTTCCGCGCTGCCGTGCAGGCTCTTCCGGAGGTGAGCCAAGGATGAGCGCACGTCTGCCTCGAGGCTTCGACAAGGCGCTCCTGCCCGGAGAAGAGGCGCCGCCCCCGGATCTCCCCCGCGGCCGCATGGATCCCCGCGTCGCCGTGCGCGCGACCGCCGTGGCATCCAGCGAGAGCCTGCGGGCACCGCTCGACGGCGCCGTGCTGGTGGCCGTTGCATTGCTCTCCTCGATTGGGATCGTGATGGTCTACAGCACGACGGCCCACTTCGCGCCGGAGAGCCTGCTCCCGCCTTACCTCCTGAGGCATCTGGAGGGCGTCGCGGCCGGCCTTCTGCTCGGCCTTCTCCTGTTCCGCCTGCCGCTCGCACGCGTTCGCCGCCTCGCGCTCCCGTTCTGGGCGATCACGGTCCTGCTGCTGGCGGCCACGCTGGTCGTCGGTACGCGCGTGAACGGAGCACAGCGCTGGCTCATGATCCCTGGCCTGCCTGGCTTCCAGCCGGCCGAGTTCGCGAAGCTGGCGACGATCCTCGCCGTGGCATCGGCGCTGGCGCGCCGCTCCGGCCGTTCGGCGTTCGAGGCGAAGTCGCTCGCCGTGCCACTCTTGCTGGCGTTGATCCCCGCCGCGC
Source organism: uncultured Myxococcaceae bacterium (assembly GCA_964353695.1). Lineage (GTDB taxonomy): Bacteria > Myxococcota_A > UBA9160 > UBA9160 > UBA9160 > MYXO. Next base: position 452 of record CAYGXT010000341.1, on the reverse strand, counting down.
TGCTGCTGAAGCAGCCCGACATGGGCAGCGCCGTCGTGATCTTCTCGCTCACCGCATGTCTGGTGCTGCTGGCTGGAGCGCCGCTTCGCCTCTTCGTGCTGCCGGGTCTCTTGGGCCTTGCAAGCGTGGCCGCGTACGTCTCAGTGAATCCCTACGCGCTGCGCCGTGTGATCGGCTTCCTCTCGCCCTGGGAGCGCTCGCAGGAGGAAGGCTTCCAGCTGGTGCAGTCCTTCGTGGCCTTCGGGCGCGGCGGACTCTTCGGCACCGGCTTGGGCGCTGGCTCTCAGAAGCTCTACTACCTGCCCGAAGCGCACACCGACTTCATCCTCTCCATGGTGGCGGAGGAGCTCGGCCTCGTCGGCGTGCTGGTGGTGATCGGCGCCTTCGTAGCCCTGCTGTTCGCGGGCGTGCGCATCGCCAGGGGCGCTCGAGACCGGTTCGCTCTTTTCGCA
>CAYGXT010000340.1:0-4053 GCA_964353695.1 uncultured Myxococcaceae bacterium | reverse complement strand
CGCTTGCCGGCAGGCGCGTTCTGGCCCGCAATGAAGGCCACGACCGGCTTGCTCATCTTGGTGCGGATGAACTCCGCCGCAGTCTCCTCGGCCGAGCCGCCGATCTCACCGATCATGACCACGGCCTTGGTCAGGGGATCCGCCTCGAAGAGCGCGAGCGCATCCACGAAGGTGGTGCCGACCACGGGGTCGCCGCCGATGCCGATGCAGCTCGACTGACCGATGCCGAGGCGCGAGAGCTGATCCACGGCCTCGTAGGTCAGCGTGCCCGAGCGCGAGATGACGCCGACCGAGCCGGGGCGGGTGATCTGCGCCGGCATGATGCCGATGCGGCACTGTCCGGGGGTCACGACGCCCGGGCAGTTGGGACCGAGCAGACGGGTTTTCGAACCGCGCAGCGCAGCCTTCGCCCTGGCCATGTCGATCACCGGGATGCCCTCGGTGATGCAGACCGCAAGATCGAGCCCCGCATCCGCCGCCTCCAGAATTGCGTCGGCCGCCCCCGACGGCGGCACGAAGATCACCGACGCGTTGGCGCCCGTGGCCTGCTTCGCCTCTCGAACGGTGTCGAAGAGCAGAACTCCCGCCACCGTGGTACCGCCCTTGCCCGGCGCCACAGCGCCCACGACCTGCGTCCCATACTCGATGGAGAGCTTCGCGTGGAACTGGCCCATCTTGCCGAAGCCCTGGATCAGCAGCTTCGTATTCTTGTCGCAGAGGATCGACATCAGGCCCTTCCCTTCGCTGCCGCAACCGCCTTCTGTCCCGCCTCACGCAGCGTCTCGGCCGTCGTGATATCGAGGCCCGACTTCGCGAGGATCTCGCGGCCCTGCGCCGCGTTCGTGCCCTGCAGCCGCACCACCAACGGCACCTTCACGCCGAGCTCGCTGGCCGCCGCCACGACACCCTCGGCAATGAGATCGCAGCGTACGATGCCGCCGAAGATGTTCACCAGAATGGCCTTCACCTTCGCATCCCGCAGGATCAGCTTGAAGGCTTCCTTCACCTTCTCCTTGTCGGCGCCGCCTCCAGCGTCCAAGAAGTTTGCCGGGCTCCCACCGCAGATCTGGATCATGTCGAGAGTCGCCATGGCGAGGCCGGCCCCATTCACCATGCAGCCAATGTCGCCGTCGAGGCCGACGTAGGCGAGATCGAGGGCCTTCGCCTCGCGCTCGCGCGGCTCCTCTTCGTCCGGGTCGTGCAAGGCCTGCACGTCCGCATGCCGAAAGAGCGCGTTGTCGTCGAAGTTGAGCTTGCAATCGAGGGCGAAGAGCTCGCCCGACTTGGTGACCACCAGCGGGTTGATCTCGGCCAGCGTGGCATCCTTCTCGACGTAGAGCCGGTAGAGCCCAGCGAGGAGCGTCTCGAACTTCGCCACCTGCTTGCCATCCAGGCCGAGACCAAAGCCGAGCTGGCGCGCCTGATAGGGCTGGAGCCCCAGGTTGGGATCGACAGAGACGCTCTGGATCTTCTCGGGGGTCTTGTTCGCGACCTCCTCGATGTCCATTCCTCCCTCGGTCGACGCGATCACCACGAACTTCTCCAAGGCACGATCGAGCAGCACGGCGGTGTAGAGCTCGCGAGCGATCTCGCTACCGGCCTCGACGTAGACCTTGCGCACCAGCTTGCCCTCGGGCCCCGTCTGGTGCGTACGCAGGGTCATGCCGAGGATCTCGCTGGCGACCGCGTTGGCCTCGGCCGGAGACCTCGCGAGCTTGATGCCGCCCCCCTTGCCGCGGCCCCCCGCGTGCACCTGCGCCTTCACGACGACGACCGGAACGCCGAGCGCGCGGGCCGCCTCCTCCGCCTCGGCCGGCGTCGTCGCCAGCCTCCCCTCTGGCACGCAGACGCCGAACTGGCGCAGGAGGCCCTTCGCCTGGTACTCGTGGACGTTCATTGAATCCTCTAGAGCTTGAGCTGCGCGGTCAGCGTGCGAACGTGCTCCACCGAGGCGTCGAAGAGCTTGCGCTCGTCGGCATTCATCTCGATCTCGAGCACCCTCTCGACACCGCCGGCGCCGAGTACGCAGGGTGCGCCCACGTACAGCCCAGAGACGCCGTACTCGCCCTCGAGGAAGCAGGCGCAGGCCAGCACGCGCTTCTTGTCGAGCAGGATCGACTCGGCCATCTCGATGGCCGAATGCGCCGGCGAAACGAACGCCGAGCCGGTCTTGAGCAGGTTGACGACTTCGCCACCGGCGTTCTGCGTGCGCGTGGAGATCGCGGCGATCTTCTCGGCCGAGAGCAGGCGCGAGAGGGGGATGCCCGCAACCGAGCAGTAGCGCGGCAACGGCACCATGGTGTCGCCGTGGCCGCCGAGCACCAGAGCCGTCACGTCCTGCACTGAGACGCCCAGCTCCCAGGCCACGAAGGTTCGGAAGCGCGTCGAATCGAGGACGCCGGCCATGCCGACCACCCGGTTCTTCGGGAAGCCGGAGACCTGCTTGAAGGTGTAGACCATCGCGTCGAGCGGGTTCGAGATCACGATCACGTAGGCGTTCGGCGCGTTCTGCTTCACGCTCGCCGCCACGCTCTTCATGATCTCGAGGTTCTTCGCCAGCAGATCGTCGCGCGACATCCCGGGCTTGCGCGCGAGGCCCGCGGTGATGATCACGAGGTCGGCGCCCGCGATGTCCTTGTAATCGTTCGTGCCTTTGACGCGGCAATCGGAGCCCGCGAGGGGCGCGCCCTCGCCGATGTCGAGGGCCTTGCCCTGCGGCAGGCCTTCGACCACGTCGAAAAGCACGACGTCGCCAAGCTGGCGATAGGCGATCTGCTCGGCCAGCACGCCACCGATGTTTCCGGCTCCAATGAGGGCGATCTTGCGTCGCATGGGGGTCCCCTTTCAGTTCTCTATGGGAAGGTCCAGTCGAATCGATAGCTCGCGAAGCTGCTTCGGCTCCACGGGCCCCGGCGCGTCCATCAACAAGTCCTGGCCGCGTTGGGTCTTCGGGAAGGCAATGACGTCGCGCAGGCTCTCGGCGTTCGAGAGCAGCATCACGAGACGGTCGAATCCGAAGGCGAAGCCGCCGTGGGGCGGCGCGCCGGCATCGAGGGCCGTGAGCAGGAAGCCGAAGCGCTCCTCGATCTCTTCCTTCGAGTAGCCGAGGATGTCGAGAATCCTGCGCTGCACGTCGCTGCGATGGTTGCGCAGACTCCCCGAGCCGAGCTCGAGGCCATTCATGACGACGTCGTAGTGCGTGCCACGCACGCGCTCGGGGTCGCTCTCGAGGAGCGGAAGATCCTGCTCCTCCGGAGCCACGAACGGCATGTGCAGGTAAACGAGCTTTCCGTCTTCGTCGCGTTCGAAAACGGGGAAGCTCATCACCAACAGCGGCGCCCAGGCGCGGCCATCCACGCGGCCGAGCTGGCGACCGAGGTCCGTGCGCAGGCGTCCGAGGATGGCGTTCACCTTCGCGGACTCGTCCGCGGCAAAGAAGAGCACGCTGCCGGGCCGCGCAGCGCAACGCTCCGTGATGCCCGCACGCTCGCTCTCGGAGAGAAACCTCGCGATCGGCGACTGCCAGGCGCCGTCCGCCTCGACGCGCACCCAGGCCAGGCCCTTGCCGCCGAGTTCTTTCTTGACGAAGGACTCGAGGCGGTCGATGGCCCCCCGCGACAGGGCCTCGGCGTCGTGCACGGGCAGGCACTTCACGATGCCGCCCCTGTCCACGACCGCACGGAAAGCGCGCAGCTCCGAGGCGCGGAAGAGATCGGTCAGATCCACCAGCTCGAGCAAGACGCGCGTGTCGGGCTTGTCGGAGCCGTAGCGCCCCATGGCCTCGGCGTACGAGATGCGCGGGAAGGGCCGCGGCAGCTCCACGCCGCCGGCCTCCCGCCAGGCGTTCACGGTGATCTCCTCGAGGACTGCCAGCACATCCTCGACGCCCACGAAGGACATCTCGAGATCGATCTGGGTAAATTCGAGCTGGCGATCGGCGCGCAGATCCTCGTCACGAAAGCAGCGGGCGATCTGGAAGTAGCGGTCGAAGCCCGAGATCATCAGGAGCTGCTTCATGATCTGCGGCGACTGCGGCAGGGCGTAGAAGCGGCC
>CAYGXT010000339.1:0-4068 GCA_964353695.1 uncultured Myxococcaceae bacterium | reverse complement strand
CGTTTCTCGGCGTCGCTGGCGTCGCCGGCGGCCTCTTCCTGCTGGTGGACAGGGGCCTCAAGCGCCACCGCCGCGTTCGGTCGCGCTGGCCTTCCCTCGAGGCGCTCGACCGCGTGAACCGAGTGGCGCTGGCCGTAGGCTTCCTACTGCTCACGCTCGGCGTCGCGACCGGCGTGCTGTGGGTCGCGAGCGCGACCGTCCGCGAGTCGACGGGCAGGGCCCACGAGATCTGGTCGGTCCTGGCCTGGGCGGTCTACGCTGCACTCGTCGCGGCACGCTTTGGCGGGCACCAGCGCGGCCGTCGCGCGGCCATCGCGGCCGTCGCCGGCTTCGCTTTTCTCTTCTTTGCCGTGATCGGCGTGAGCCTTCTCGGGTGAAGGTGGTTTTGCTCGGCCTCAACCACCGGACGGCGCCGGTCGAAGTGCGCGAGCGCCTGGCCGTCGCCGAGCCGGGGCCGCTGCTCGCGAAGCTGGTCGCGACGGAAGAGATCGAGGAGGCAGTGCTGATCTCGACCTGCAACCGCGTCGAGGTGGTCGCACTCACGCGAAGGCCGGAAGCCGCGTGGCCGCGCCTGCACTCCTTCTTCCGCCACGAGCTCAGGGGCGACGCCGCTCCCGCCGGCGAGGATGGCCGCGTCCTGGACGACATGCTCTACGACCTCCACGACGCGAACGCCATGCGTCACGTGCTGCGCGTGGCGTCCTCCATCGACTCCATGGTGGTCGGCGAGTCGCAGATCCTCGGTCAGATGAAGCAGGCCTACCATGTGGCGCGCGAGGCGGGCGCCTGCGGCGCGATCCTGACGCGGCTCTTCCACTGCGCCTTTGCGACCGCGAAGCGGGTGCGCCGTGAGACGCGCATCGCGGAGGGATCGGTCTCCGTGGCGCGGGTTGCAGTCGATCTCGCGCGCCAGATCTTCGAGGATCTCCAGGAGAAGTCCGTTCTCCTGATCGGGGCCGGCGAGATGATCGAGATCGCGCTCGAGGCCCTGCGCCAGGACGGACTCGCGGCCGTACGCGTCGCGAACCGTACGCGGGCGCATGCGATGGAGCTGGCCGAGCGCTTCGACGCCTCGCCCCACGGCCTGGAAGAGATCCCGGCCCTGCTGCAGCGCTCGGACATGGTGCTCTCCTGCATCGGCGGCGACGCGCCGCTTCTCAGCGTGCCGATGGTGCGAGCCGCGCTGCGGGAGCGTTCGAGCCCGCTCTTCGTGATCGACATCGGCGTGCCGCGAAACGTCGATCCGGCCGTGAACGACCTCGACGGTGTCTACCTCTACGATCTCGACGACCTGGCCGAGGCCGCTGCGGCCAACGCCGAGGAGCGGCGGCGCGAGACCGTGCGTGCCGAGGCGATCGTGCTCGAGGAGCAGCAACGCTTCGATGGCTGGCTTGCCGCACTCGAGGCCGTGCCGACGATCCGCGACCTGAAGTCGCGGGCCGAGAGCATCCGCGTGGCGGAGATCAGGAAGGCCGCTGGGCGTCTCGGGCTCGACGAGGCGCAGCGCGAGGGCGTGGAGGCGCTGACGCGGGCCATCGTGAACAAGCTGCTGCACACCCCGGTGTCGCGGCTGCGTGGGCAGGCCGAGCGCGAGCAGGCCTTCGCTCAACTCGAGGTGGCGCGCATTCTCTTCGGTCTCGACGACTTGCCTTCGGGCGACGACGAATGACGCTCGTCCGTGTCGCTACGCGGGGGAGTGATCTCGCACTGGCCCAGGCCCGCTGGGTCGCCGGGCGCATCGAGGCGACGCTCGGCGTCCGCACGGAGCTCGTGATCGTGACCACGAGCGGCGATCGGCTCCAGCACGTGAAGCTTGCCGACGTGGGCGGGAAGGGCCTGTTCGTCAAGGAGATCGAAGAGGCGCTGCTGGAGGGACGGGCCGACGTCGCGATCCACAGCGCGAAGGATCTGCCGGCAGCGCTGGCGCCGGGCCTGGTGCTGGCGGCCTTTCCCGAGCGCGCCGATCCGCGCGACGCCCTGGTGGCACGCGTTCCAGGCGCAAGCGTGGCGTCGCTGCCGCAGGGAGCACGCGTGGGCACGGGGAGCGCACGGCGGTGCGCGCAACTCCTGGCCTTGCGCCCCGATCTCGTGATCGTTCCGCTGCGCGGCAACGTGCCGACGCGCCTGCGCCGGCTCGAAACGGAAGGGCTCGATGCCGTGGTGCTGGCCTGCGCGGGCCTCGACCGCCTCGGGCTGGGCGCGCGCATCGCGGAGCGCATCCCGGTCGGCCTGCTGCTCCCGGCCCTCGGGCAGGGGACGCTCGCTCTCGAGGCGCGTGCGGGCGAAGCGCTGGCGCGGGATCTCGCTGCTCTCGACGATCCGCTGGCGGCCCTCACGCTGGCGGCAGAGCGCGCTTTCCTGGTGAGGCTGCAAGGCGACTGCAACGTGCCGCTGGCGGGCCTGGCCGAGCGCGTGGCGGGAGGCCGCGTCAAGCTGCGCGGTCTGGTGTTGCTCGAGGATGGAAGCGCGGTGGCGCGCGGCGAGGCGGAGGCGCCGGAGTCCGAGCCCGCGGCGGCCGGCGAGAGTGCGGCAGAGCGCGTGCTCGCGGCGGGAGGCGCTGCGATCCTCGAGACGCTGCGCGCGAATGCGTCGGCCTCTCGTGCGGAGCCGGGTGCATGACGAAGCAGGGCAGGGTGCTGATCGTCGGCGCCGGGCCGGGCGATCCGGGCCTGCTCACGCTACGCGGTGCCGAGGCCCTGCGCTCGGCCGATGCCGTCGTCTTCGACGCGCTCGTCGCATCGGAGCTGCTCGCGTTGGCGCCGCCCGAAGCCGAGCGCATCGACGTCGGCCGGCGTGGTCATGAGACGCTCGGCCGACCGCAGGAAGAGATCTCGGCGCTGCTCGTCAGGCTTGCGCTCGAGGGCAAGATCGTCGTGCGTCTGAAGGGCGGCGATCCCTTTGTATTTGGCCGCGGCGGCGAGGAGGCCAGCGCCTGCGCCGAGGCAGGCGTCCCCTTCGAGGTCGTTCCGGGCGTGAGCGCCGCCCTCGCGGTGGCAGCCTATGCTGGGATCCCCGTCACCGATCGGCGCCACGCGGCATCCTTCGTGGTGGCGTCTGGGCATAAGGATCCTGCCACCAGCGCGACCCAGGTGCGTTGGAAGGAGCTTGCGCACGGGGCCGACACGCTCGTGATCCTGATGGGCCTGAAGACTCTCGAGGGCATCGTCGCAGAGCTGCTGGCCAGTGGACGCTCGCCCGAGACACCTGCCGCCGTGATCTCGGAGGCCACGACGCCGCGGCAGCGAGTGGTGACGGCTCCGCTGGCAGAGCTGCCGGCGCGCGTGCGCGAGGCGGGCCTCGTGGCGCCCGCGACCATCGTGGTGGGGGAGGTCGTGCGTTTGCGCGAGAGCCTCGCGTGGTACGAGCGCCTTCCTCTTTTCGGTCGCCGTGTCCTGGTGACGCGCTCCGAGGAGCAGGCCGGCGCGCTGATGCAGGCGCTGCGCGGGGCGGGCGCCGAGCCCGTGGCGTTGCCGCTGCTGCAGATCGCGGCCTGCGAGGATACGCGCGAGCTCGATCGCGCTCTCGGCACGCTGGAGCGCTACGACGTGCTGCTCTTCACCAGCGCGAACGCCGTGAGGATCTTCGCGTCCCACGCGGCAGCGCGCAGCGCCAGCCTGGCGAGCGCTCACCTGCGGATCGCCTGCGTCGGCCCCGCCACCGCAAAGGCCGCCGCCGAGGCCGGGCTCCCTGTGCACGTCGTGCCCTTCGAACGTTTCGACGCCGAGGGCCTGCTGGGGGCCCTCGACGTCTGGCTGGCGCCTGCGGGCCGGCGCTTCCTGCTGCCTCGCTCGGCCTCCGCACGGGACGTGCTGCCCGCGGGCCTGCGCGCCCGGGGGGCGCAGGTGGACACGATCGATCTGTATCGGCCCGAGCCGTCGCCGGTGGATGGGCAGTGGCTTCGGGCCGAGCTCGCGGCGGGCCATCTCGACGTGCTCACTTTCACGAGCCCGTCTACGGTGCGACACTTCTTTGCGCTCCTCGATGACACGGCGCGCTCGGCGGTCGCGCGCGCTGTGGTGGCGGCCAGAGGACCGTTAACGGCGGCAGCATTGAGCAAAGCCGGGTTTG
>CAYGXT010000338.1:0-4074 GCA_964353695.1 uncultured Myxococcaceae bacterium | reverse complement strand
CGATCCCAGCGTAGGAGCCCGAAGGCCTGGTGGCGAAGGCCGTGCTCGCGGGACGGCTGCTCCATAGCGCGTGACCCGTTCTTCGCGCGCTAGTCAGTCAGTCAGTCTTTACACCGGCAGGAAGTGCGCGTATAAGGGCCGATGGCGCCAGTGGGTGCAGGAGGGCCCATGGGGCTGCGGAACGTGCTTTCTGTCCTCGTCCTGTCCGGAATCCTCGGGGGGATTCTTGCGGCGCCCCAGCCTGCGTCGGCACGCACCTACGACCTCCGCGTCCGAGTCTTCTGTCCCAGCGCCACCAACCCCTGCGGCCTCGGCAGCGAGGAGGCCATCCGCGAGGACGTGCTGCGGAACGTGCAGGAGATGAATCTGCAGTGGCGGCCGAATGGGGTCTCTTTCCGTCCGGCGCCCCCGGACTCCGTCGTCTTCCACTATGGGACCGTCTTCAACGCGATGAGCAACGCGAGCGGCCCGAGCATGGATCCGGCATTCACCAACGGGCAGCTCTCGAATCAGCTCCGTCAGGACTTCGCGGCTTCCGAGCCCGGGCTGGTGACGCTCTTCCTGATCCCGGGCCTCGGCAAGTGCTGGACGGGCCCTCCGCCCAAGCCCTTCCCTGGGGAGTTCGGGATCTTCTGCGTTCCCGGCGCCGGCCAGGGCTCGACCTATGCCCACGAGATGGGCCACTACTTCTGCCTGCGGCACACCATGTCGTTCCAGGATCTGGCCACGAACGTGCCGCCGGACCACGAGTACGACGACAACCTCCACCCGAACCCTCCCTTCCCGCCCATCGACTTCGGCGTCGAGGACACGCCGGCGGATCCCGGCCCCATGGAGGACTCGGACCGGAGCGAAGCCACGGGCTTCCCGATCGCCCTCCACGAGTGGTGCGACACCGACCCGAAGACCGACGTCGATCCGGGAAGCCCCCACGAGAGCTACTGCTCGTTGCAATGCCGAATCGGCGGCACGGGCGGCTCGTCGACCGCCTCCGGGTTCACGCCATTCCCGCACAACGCCATGTCCTACTACGGCGGAGACTGCAGGGGCCCCTACGTGCGGAACGGCGTGCGCACCGAAGCCTTCACGCCCGACCAGACGGCCCGGATCGAAACCTGCATCGCGGAGATCCCGTCGCGGGCTGCCATGCCGGACGTCTGCGCCGGCCGCGGCGGAGACTTCGATGAGGACGGCCTCTGCGACTTCGACGACGCCTGCGCCTTCGTCGCCAACACGTACGACGAGGATCCGGATGGCGACGGCGTCCCCAACGCCTGCGACGGCTGCCCGTACCGCGCTGGGCCCCAGACGGACATCGACGGCGACGGCATCGACGATCCCTGCGACCCGGACCGCGACAATGACGGCTGCGGGAACGCCACGGACCAGAACCCGGACGATTCCGTGACACGGGTCGGCAGCTATCGCGGGCTCCTCTGCCAGCCGCCGAGCGGCACCCTCTACGGCTTCGAGGGTCTCGATTCGGACGGAGACGGAGACCTGAACTGCGAAGATCCCGACGACGACGACGATGGCATCGCCGACGAGCGCGATGAGTGCCCGATCGACAAGCCGGGCACAAGCTGCAACGAGCTTCGCGTGTGCGCCGCGCAGAACTGGTGGAATGCCTGCCAGGGCGGGAGCTGCGTCGAGGTATTCGCGAAGCTCGTGCAGGTCATCAATCCCGACCCGACCCGGGAGCGCGTTTTCGACCAGGTCTCGATCGTCAACCAGACGCTCTTCCTGGGCGGGATCGCGGGCGAGGCGATCTCGGAGACGGCCCGCTCCCTCGGAGCGGAGGCGGCGGTCGCGGCTGCTGCGGCCCCCACCGCCCCGGAGCGGCGCCGCGTGGAACTCTGGTCGAAGCGGACGAACCGCAAGATCGCCGACGTGTTCGAGTACGATACGGCGCAGGTGCAGCTGCAGGACTTCACGCAGGGCGCCTGGCTGGTGCTCGAGCCGCCGGCGGCCTCGACGGCGCCCCTCGTCGTCCGCGCCACGTGGACGCCGTCCGCGCCTCCGGGCGCCGCGCTGGCCGACGCGGACGGAGACGGCGTTCCCGACGCCCGGGACAACTGCCTTGCGGCGGTCAACCCCTCGCAGCGAGACTCCGACGGCGATCGCTACGGCAACGCCTGCGACCCGGATCTCGACAACGACGGGCGCGTCAATTTCGCGGACCTGGCCCTCCTGAGGCGGGCCTTCCTGACCAGCGCGCCGAAGAACCCGTTCGACTTCGCCGACCTGAACGACACGCCGGAGGAGGGCCCCGCGCTCCCGGGTGGCCTCGCCGGCGCGCTGCGCGGCAGCACCGGCTTCCAGGCAGCCGCCGACTTCAACGGTGACGGCGTCGTTAACTTCCGCGAGCTGGCCGTGATGCGGCGGATGTTCTTCGGGAAGCCCGGGCCCTCGGGGCTCGCGCCCTAGCGGCTCTTCAGGAATGCCAGCTCGACGCGGCGGTGTGAAAAGCGCCAGCCTTTCTCGGTGAGCGACGGCGTTCTGCGCGTCCACCACTTCGATTCGAATGTTGGTACACACGTGGTGCGACACCCGTCCTTCGAGCCGCGCCGATCCAGATGGCGTCCATCAGGAGCAACCAGCGCTTGAAGGATTTTGCGCGGCTCGTCAACCCGTCGGTGCGCGGCTGGATGAACTACTACGGCCGGTTCTACCGATCGAAGTGTGTTCAGGTTCTTCGCCATCTCAACGAGGCCCTGGCTGGATGGGCGTGACGGAAGTACAAGCGGCTGCGACGCCGAGAACAGGCCCCAGATCACTCGCGGCGCCCGCCCGCCCGCTTGAAATCCCGTCTCGACGTGGACCTATTGCGCTGCATGGAGCAGCAGCACGGACTCACGGATGCGGTGAGCTACCCCTTTCATTTCACGCTCGGCCCGAAGTCGACGCTGCAGCAGAAGTGCGACTTCCTGCGGCGCACGGCCGACGAGCTGGTGGAAAGGGAGTAGCGCTGTCCAGACTTAGCTCGACTCGAGTCCGCGCAGCAGGATCTCGGCGAGCGCATCGGCCGTCTCCTTCGGGGAGCCGGCGATGACGGGCATCACCTCCGGTCGGGAGAACTCCCGGCCGAGGCTGCCGAGCACGTGCGCTACCGCCGCCGTATCCACCTTCTCGATCTGGCCTTCCGCTACCGCACGCTCGAGAAGGCTCCTGGCGACCGCGATCACGTAGCCTTCGTGCGCGTCGAAGAGCCGGCGCGCTCCCGGAACATCGGCGAAATCGCGTACGAACTCGGCCGTCGTCGGGCGGACGGCCTCGTTCACCGCGGCGAGGTAGCGGCGCAGGGTTTCGAGCGGCGGCAGGGTCGCGTCGAGCGAGGCGATGGCCGCGCGCCCGATTCTGTGCAGCCGGCGATCGACGATCGCGAGCACCAGCTCGTCCTTGCTGGGCGAAATGCCGTAGAGCGTGCGCAACGAGCAGTTCACACCCGCCGCGATCTCGGCCATGGTGAGCTCGGCCAGGCCTCCACGAACCACCAGATCCTCGAGCACATCGAGGAGCTGCCGCTGCCTCTCGGTGAGCTTCTTCTCGGCCTCGGGCGGGAGCAGCGGCTTCGGCGGGCGCACGCCCGGGAAGCGCAGCCGCGCGGGCTCGCGCCCGGCGGAAGAGATCAACGGAGCAGCGCCTCCGGCACGTCGACGACGCGTGCTCGGAGCCATTCGCCGAGGCTCTTCGCCTGGGCATCCTGACGCGTTGCAGCCGCGACTCCCTCTTCGAGCAGACCGTGGAGCACGAAGTTGAGCGAGCGAAGCGCCGGCAGGCGATAGCGGTCTACCCGGAGCGGGGCGATCTCGGGCAGAAGTGCTCGCAGGCGATCGATGCTGAGGAAGCCGTCGAGCCACGCCCAGGCCTCGTCGCTGCGGGCGAACACTCCTAGGTTGGCGTTGCCACCCTTATCCCCGGAGCGGGCGCCGACAACGGCGCCGAGCGGCGCGCGACGCGTCGGGCCGCCCGGAGAGGGCGCGCTCGGACCCGCGGCCGGCCTGACCGACACCTCTGCCGGCGGGATCACGGATTCGACGCGCTTCGTGTCGCCACCCAGGAGCACGACCTCGG
>CAYGXT010000337.1:0-4092 GCA_964353695.1 uncultured Myxococcaceae bacterium | reverse complement strand
CATGCGCACCCGCCTCTGCGACCAGTTCGGAATCGACGTTCCCATCTTCGCCTTCAGCCATTGCCGCGACGTGGTCGCCGCCGTGAGCCGCGCCGGCGGCTTCGGCGTGCTCGGCGCCATCGGCTTCTCGCCGGAGCAGCTCGAGATCGAGCTCCACTGGATCGACGAGCACGTCGGCGGCAAGCCCTACGGCGTCGACATCGTGATGCCGGCGAAGTCGGCGGTGCCCGACGGCGTGAAGCTCGATCAGGAGTCCCTCGAGCGCATGCTGCCCGAGCCGCAGAAGAAGTTCGTGGCGGAGATCCTCGAGCGCTACCAGGTGCCGCAGATGCCGGCCGGAATGCCGACGGCGGCGGCGGGCTTGCTCGAATGGGCGGGAGGCGCCACGCGCTCGCAGGTGGACATTGCTCTCGAGCATCCGATCCGGCTGCTGGTGAACGCGCTCGGGCCGCCGCCGAAGGACGTCGTCGAGCGCGCCCACGCCCGTGGCATCCCGGTGGCCGCCCTGGTCGGCAGCGCGAAGCATGCCGTCGAGCAGGTGGAGGCTGGCGTCGACCTGATCATCGCGTCGGGGACCGAGGCGGGCGGGCATACCGGCGAGGTCGGCACCATGGTGCTCGTGCCCGACGTGGTCGATGCCGTGGCGCCGATCCCGGTGCTGGCGGCGGGTGGCATCGGAAGCGGCCGGCAGGTGGCCGCGGCGCTGGCTCTCGGCGCCGAGGGTGTCTGGACGGGATCGATCTGGCTGACGGTCGCGGAGAGCGACACACATCCGGTCGTGATCGAGAAGCTCCTGCGCGCCGGCTCCCGCGACACGGTGCGCTCGCGCGCCATGACCGGGAAGCCCGCACGGCAGCTCCGCACGGCGTGGACCGAAGCCTGGGACGGCCCCGAGTCGCCGGGGCCGCTCCCGATGCCGCTGCAGTTCGTGCTCACCGCCGATGCCACGGCGCGCATTCACCACTTTGCGCGCAAGCAGGGCTCGCGTGCGAGCGAGCTGCTCGGCTTTCCGGTGGGTCAGATCGTGAGCCGCATGAACCAGGTGAAGGCGAGCCACGAGGTGATCTTCGATCTGGTGGACGAGTTCGTGGACAGCGTGAAGCGGCTCGACAGCATGATGGAGCGGGCAGAGAAATAGCCCTCAGCTCCGGGCGCCGTCGCGGGCGCTCTCGATCAGTCTTCCGCGATCCGGATCGCCGCGCGCGGGCACGCGGCCGCCGCGGCCTCGACCCGCTTGCGCAGCGCCTCGGGCGGCCGCGCGAGCAGGATGTGGAGCTGGTCGTTGTCGTCCAGCTCGAACACCTCCGGACAGGCCGCCATGCAGCGGGCGTTCGCCTCGCATAGGTCGTAGTCCACCACGACGCGCATCAGCCCCTCCTCGCGCAGCTCTCCGGCGGCGCTATCGCGCAGTCTAGCCCGACCGCGACGAGGCGTGCTATTTCCGATGAGGGATCTCGCGAAAGGAGCCATGATGGAGCGTGCACAGGGCCGATGGCGGGCAGCGCTCGGGCGCCGTCCCTGGTGGATGAACGCCCTCCTGGGCTTCTGCCTCTACATGACCTTCCTCTACGTTCCGTGGGACCTCTTCGTGAAGCCCGTGGCCAGGGATCAGGAGGTCTGGTTCGGGATCCTGTTTCACGGCGTGGCAGCGAAGCTGCTCGCGATACCACACTGGATGGTGTATGCCGCGGGCTCCGTGGGTTTCTGGCGGATGAAGCGCTGGATGTGGCCCTGGGCCGCGGTCTACGCGGGGCAGGTGGCGATCGGGATGGCAGTCTGGCCGCTGCTCTACGTGGGCGGGCTGCGCGGCATGCTCGCGGGCGCCGTCTCCGGCCTCGTCTTTGGTGCGCTCACCCTCGCGCTCTGGCGCGCACGCGAGCTGTTCCAACCGACACCCGCCCGGCTTCGCGATTGCTACGGCGAGTGGGCGTTGGTGACGGGCGCCTCGGCCGGCATCGGGCGCGAGTTCGCTCGGGCGCTCGCGCGCGAGGGCATCAGCGTCGTGCTCACTGCGCGCCGCGCCGACAGGCTCGAGGCGCTGGCCGCCGAGCTGGAGCAGGCCTACTCGGTGCGAACGCGCAGCCTGCCCCTCGATCTCGAGCAGCCCGGCGGCGCCGAGATGCTGGCCGGGGCCGTGGCCGATCTCGAGGTCGGCGTGCTCGTGAACAATGCAGGGTTCGGCAGCATCGGCGCGCTAGTGGAGCAGGATTCCGCACGCGTGCGCGCCATGCTGGAGCTCAACTGCGTGGCGCCGGCTGTCCTTACGCGCCTGCTCCTGCCCGCGATGCTGAAGCGCGGGCGCGGCGCCGTCATCATCGTCGGCTCGGTCGCTGGAATGCTGCCGATGCCGCTGCACGCGCTCTACAGTGCCACCAAGGCCTTTGACAACTTCCTCGGCGAGGCGCTCTACGAGGAGCTGCGTGGCAGCGGCGTCGATGTGCTGGCCCTCGAGCCAGGCTCGACGGAGACGGAGTTTCAGCAGAAGGCCGGAGAGAAGCCGCATGCGGGCGAGTCGGCCCACGAGGTGGTGCGCAAAGCCCTGGAGGCGCTCGGCCGAGAGCCCGCGCTCGTTCCGGGATGGTTCCCCTGGCTGCGTGCCAACATCGCGCTGCGCCTGCTCTCGCGTCCGCTGCTGCTCACGGTCGTGCGCCGCGCGACCGAGATGCGGCGACCTGGGGCAATGACATGAGCCGTGTCACGGCCACTGTGCCGCTCGACGCGGCGAAGGCCCTCGAGCGCGTGCCGCTTTTCGAGTCCCTCGATGCGGAGGACCGGGTGCGCCTTCTGGCCGTCTCTTCCGTGCGTCGCGTGGCCGCGCGCAAGCGTTTGTTCCGCAAGGGAGACCTCGGCCGTGAGCTCTTCGTGCTGCTGCGCGGGCGCGCCAAAGCGGCGGCGACCACGAAGGATCGCGGCGCGGTCTTCGACTTCTTCGAGCCGGGCGAGGTGGTGGGTGAGATCGCCCTCCTCGACGGCGGTCCGCGCACCGCGACGGTCACCACCGTCTCGAGCTGCGACTTCCTCGTGCTCGGCCGCGACGAGTTCCTCGCCCTCCTCGAGCGCGAGCCACGCGTCGCGATCCGTCTCCTCGCCGCGTGTGCCCAGCGGCTGCGGCATACGAGCGAGCTGGTGGAGGACGTGGTCTTCCTCGGCCTTCCCGCACGGCTCGCCAAGAAGCTGCTGCACCTGGCGCAGGAGTACGGCACCGACACGGGCGCTGGCATCCGGATCAACCTCAAGCTCTCGCAGCGCGAGCTCGGCGAGCTGATCGGTGCGGCGCGCGAGAGCGTGAACCGTCAGCTCGGGCATTGGGAAGCCGGGGGCGTGCTGCGCTTCGAGCGTGGCTACATCACGCTGCTCCGGCCCCAGGCGCTCGCATCGCTCGCGTCTCTCATCGTCGCCTGAAGCCGCCCGGCGGAGCGTCCCCGGAAAGCGACGGATCTGTGAACTGCGTCACAGGACCGCCCGCACGATCGCGGTTACTCATCCAGGGACGATGCCGCAGACGGGTTTTCTCCCACCCGACCCGTGTTGCGGCCTGCGGTAGGAGGCCGCATCTCAGGGCTCCGCCGGGTAGGAGGAGACGGGCAAGCGGAAGCGGTTGCACCGGGGCGTCACGGACTGTCGCGAGGACGTGGATTCCCCTCATCGGAAGCAGCAAGAGGAAAGCTCGCCTCCTCCCCCGGCGGCTCCCACGGCGCTCCGGCCTGCCAGGACCGGGGCGCCGCGCGCGATCATCCCCGCTCGCACGAGATCGACGCAGAGGCTCTCGACGTTCCAGACCGCCATCCCCACCCGGCCCGATGGAAAGTCGGAGCCTCTGATGAGCGGCTATTGGAAGGTGATCGGCAGCACGAGTAACGTCGGGCCAGAGCGGCATGGGGACCGTGCGCATTAACATCCTGTCGCCCGAGGAACGGCAATGACCGTTCGAGAGTGTCCTGTTGCAGCCACCTCGGTAGGGAGGACACCATGGAAGTCGCCAGCGACTCTGGATACGACGCGATCGTCGTCGGTAGCGGTCCGGGGGGCGCGACCGTTGCCAAGGAAATGGCATGTGGTGGCAAGAAGGTCCTGATCCTCGAATGGGGGCCG
>CAYGXT010000336.1:0-4094 GCA_964353695.1 uncultured Myxococcaceae bacterium | reverse complement strand
GGATCGCCATGCAGAGCTGGATGTAGGTCACCAGCAGGCGGGAGAGCCCCATGAAGCCGAGGATGCGCGACTCCGTCAGGCCGAATGCGAAGAGCAGCGCCACGATCGCGCCGAAGAGCGACGCGTACACGGCGAACCAGCGCGCGCGCAACGACTCGCCGATGTCGAGACGCGCCACGAGCCAGAGCTCCCGCAGGAGCCCAAGGCGCGCAGGCGGCGTGGCGGCGGCGCCCGCCACGAGCGCGGCTTCAGGGCTGCGGATGAGAACCGGGTCGCTCACGCTCGCGGATCCTCCTACGGAAGGCGTCATAATCGAGGGCTCCGTCCTCGGGCTTCGCCACGGCCCCGAAGCCATAGGCCATGGGCGTGCGTTGCCCGGGGCGGTAGAACGCGCTGCGAGCGTCGATCCATTCCGCCTTTTCCTGGTCCATGACCCAGAGCTCGGTCGCCTCGGCACCACCGCCGGGCTGGAGGTCGAGCCACTCGATGGCGCAGCCGGGGTCGTCGAAGCGGTGCACCCGGCTGCCGAGGCGGATCTGCGTAGCGAAGCGCCGGTCGCTGATCACCATCTGGCAGTGCTCGCACGCAGTGCGGCCCCAGGCGACCTTCGCCGGCCCCTGCGCGGGATCGCCACAGGCGAGAAGCAACGCGCCCAGAACCAGCGCGAGCAACGCACGGGCCGGCGAGCTCATCGCCCCACGCTCTCGGTGCCGGCGCCTGGCTCGGCAAGCTCGAGCGAGCGGAGCGCGCCCGAGTAGCGGGCGATCGCGCCCAGGAAGCGCAGCCGGTCGGGGCCGGCGATCGTGCCCTCGAAGAGGGTCCCGCCGTTCGAAGAAACGAGGCCCCAGGCCAGCAGCGCCTTCGCTACCGCCTCGACCGGACGCGCGAGCTCGATGCGGCAGCGCAGCACGACGCCCAGCCCCGCACCGCCATCCACACGGTCGTCCAGCACCACGCGCCCCTGGTCGAGCTCCACGACGCGTGTCACGAGCGAGGCAACCTCGTCGATGCGGTGGCTCGAGATCAGCATCGTGGTGCTTTCCTGCCGCTCCGCCAGCAGATCGAAGAAGCTGCGGCGGGCCTGGGGATCGAGGTTCGCCGCCGGCTCGTCGAGAATGAGCAGGTCGCAGCTACGACCGAGCGCCACGGCGATGAGGAGCTTCTGCTTCTGGCCGCCCGAGAGCTTCGCGAACGGTCGGCGCCAGAGGCTGCGGGGCTCGAGGCCCAGGCGGCAGGACACGGCCTCCATGCGCGCAGGATCGCTGCCGCAGACCTCCGCCGCGAAACAAAGCAGGCCGCCGACGGGCATGTGCAGCGGCGGAGGAAGCTGTGGCACGAAGCCCACGCGGCGCAGCACTTCTTGGCGATGCGTACGCGGCGCGCGGCCATCGATCGTGACCGCGCCCTCGTGGGCGTACTCGCCGAGCAGGCAGCGGATCAGCGTGGTCTTGCCCGCACCGTTGGCGCCGACCAGGGCCACACGCTCGCCCGCCGCGACCCGCAGCTCGAGACAGTCCAGCACGCGCTGGTGCCGGAAGACCTTCGTGAGCCCGCTTGCGTGGATCATCCATCCTCGAACGCCGAGAGCGCGTCTAGAGCAACCGCTTCACGCCCTTGAGCTCGTAGCGCAGAGCGCCTGTCGGGCAGATGTCCACGCATAGGCCGCAGCGCGTACAGTCCGGCCCCACGTCCATCTTGGCATCCTCCGCGCGCCCCTTGATCGTGAGCTCGAGGACATGGGATACCTCGCATACCTTGCGGCACTCGCCCTCGTGGGCGCAGGACTCGAGGTCGTAGGTAACGCGCAGAGGCGCCTTCGCGCCGAGGAAGCCGTACGTGAGGCCGATCGGGCAGACGTACCTGCACCAGGCGCGCCGCGCGTAGAGCACCTCGAAGGCGAGCAGCAGCAGCACCCAGGCCAGTGCGAGACTCGGCCCATAGATGAGAGCGCGGCTCAGCATGCCGATCGGGTTGAGCACGAGGAAGAGCGCATAGCCCGTGAGCAGCGTGAGAAGAGCGAAGGCCACCCAGAGCACGCTCCGCGTCGCCCGGTGGATCGGGTGGTCGCGCACGATGCCGCGGCTCGCGAGGCGTAGGTGCAGCATCTCGGCCCACTCGGCCACGAGGTGATAGGGGCAGGCCCACGAGCAGAAGGCACGCCCGCCGACGAGGCCCCAGAAGAGCGCGATCGTCGCAGCCCCGATCGCGAGGTTCACGGGCACGCGCTTCGCGGAGAGCACCACCAGCAGGCTCGAGTAGGGGTCGGCGAGATGGAAGCCAATGAAGCGAGACGCCGTGAGCGACCCCTCGAGAATCTGGATGTCGAGCCAGAACGAGAGCGTGAAGAGCAGATTGATCCCGATGAGAACCATCCAGCGGCGGTTGCGCCAGGTGTGATTCTCGTTCGCGTCGTGGATCTCTTCGAGCAGCTCCGCGCGCTTCACGCCACGCCCGCGCTTGGCGGCGTGGATGGCCGCTGCCGTCTCCGTAACCTTCAAGGGACGGCGCGGCGCGCGTCCGAGCATGATGGCGAACTGCTCGAGCAGGCCGCTCACGTCTCGTCCGCCTCGATCTTGGGCGCGGCCTCGAGCGGCCCCTTGCCTTCGTCGCCAGGGTCTCGCCCGCGGCCCTCTCCGTACTCGGCCCGCGCGTCGACGACGATCGCCGCCGGTTCGGCCGGGCAGATCATCTCGCACACGCCGCAGCCAACGCAGCCGCGCTTCACCCACGGCGTCATGCGGCGCTGGCCGCTTCCGTCGTCGAAGGGGACCAGCTGGATCGCCTCCTCGCCGATCGGACACTCGATCACGCATAGATCGCAGACCTCGCGATCATACGGGTGATCGCGCACTGGCAACGGGTTCCAGCGATCGATTTCGTCGTAACGCAGCCGCCCCGAGAAGCGATCGCCGCGGGCGAGCCCGCGGAAGCCCTCTCCCTTGCGTGCCCGGCAGGCGTCAGGCCTCGCGAGCCGCGCGACGCCTGCGCGAACCTCCTCTTTGGTGTGTAGGGAGTGGGAGAGCGCTCCGGTCGGGCAGGCGAGGATGCACGAGAGGGCGTCGCAGGAGAAATCGCATGCCTGACGTCGCGCGTCGATGTAGGGCACGCCCAGCCCGAACCCATCCGTCGCGTCGGCGAGCACGATCGCCTCGACCGGACAGACCTGAACGCACTGGCCGCATTTGATGCAGGCTCCGAGGAACGCGTTCTCTACCAACGCCCCCGGCGGCCGCAGGCGCTCGCGCCAGCGCCTGACCACGGGGATCCATGCCAGCGGCTGCAGCAACAGCAGTCCCACCGCGGCCACACCCCCGCGCAGCACCTGCCGGCGCTGCTCCTGCTCGCGACTCAGGCGCGGAGGCTTCGCCTTCTTCGACTGCGGCAGGAGGGCAGGCGCGCGGCCCTCGCTCATGCTCCCCCCGGAAACTGGCTGCCGCTGCCCTGAGGGCGCTCGAAGCGTGGCGCTGCGTCACGCAGGATCAGCGTCGGCTCCGAGAACGGCGCCAGCCGATCGAGGAAGTCGATCACCTCGAGCACGGGGGATGCGCGAAACAGCGAGGCCTCGGGGATCTCCAGCCAGATGCGGTCGGCGAAGGCGCGCAGCTCGTAGGGGGTGTCGCCCGTTCCGTCGCGGTCGCGGTCGAAACCCTCGTAATCGTCCCAGTAGTTGCGCGCCCAGGTGTTCCGCAGCGCAGAGCCGCCGCCCCGGACGGCCACCTGCACGAAGTTTCCCCGGAACTCGTTGTCCTCGAATATGTTGTCCTGCCAGTCGCTATGCAGCGTCACTCCGACGCCGTTGTAGGCGATCTGGTTGCGGAAGAACCGATTCGTCTCTCCCGGCTCATAGGGCGAGACGTCGAGATAGATGCCCTGCGCGCAGTAGACGATCCAGTTGTCCTCGACCGTGACGTTGCTGGTCTCCTTCATGCCGATCCCGATGCCCGTAGCGCCCTGGGCGCCCAGGATCCGGTTGCGGCGGATTTCGACGCCGTCGCTGTACATGAGAAAGATGCCCGCCATGTTGTCGCGGTACTCGTTGTCCTCGATGATGTTCTTCTGGGCGTACATGGTGTGGAGTGCGTAGCGGGAGCGAA
>CAYGXT010000335.1:0-4096 GCA_964353695.1 uncultured Myxococcaceae bacterium | reverse complement strand
AAGACGAAACGGGATCGCCAGCATCGGGAGAGCGCCGCCCTCGCGAGCGAGCACGATGCCGATCCGCAGGTTGACGACGCGTACGCCGAGCGCTGCGGCCGGCGCGGCCGCGGCCTCCCAATCGACGCAGACCTCGGCCAGGAAGCCCGTGCCCGCGCCCGCGCTCTCCTCGAGCACCGTGTCGCCGCGCGAGCCGTAGTAGCCAACCGCCGAGGCGCAGACGAGCGTGCTCGGCCGCACGGCTTCGGGTAGGGCAGCGAGAGCCTCGACCAACGCAGCGGTGGACTTGATCCTGCTGTCGCGGATGCGCGCGCGGCGTGCCGCCGTGAGCGGGCCGCCGAAGACCGGCTCGCCGGCGAGATGCACGACAGCGGCTGCGCCCGAAAGCGATTCGGCCGGCCAATGCTCGCCGTCCCAGGCAAAAGCGGCGGCGGCGGCAAAGGTCTCCGTTGCGCGGCTGAGATCGCGCGAGAGTACGCGTACGGCTCGTCCCTCGGCTACGAGCGCCGGAACCAGCCGGCGGCCGACGAGGCCGGTGGCACCAGAAACCAGTACGGTACGTGCATCGCTCATCCGTATCCCCCGAACGCCGCCGCAGGGTAGCCGCCCGACTTACTTCCGGCTCTAGGGTCTCCGCTCGCCTTCGGCTCCGCGCTTTGGCGGCGCGCTTCGCTTGGTCTAGGCCGGGGCTGGATCAGAGAGGAGCAGGGCGTCCAGCCTCTTGGTCCACGTCGCGCTTCCGAGGCGCCCGACGGGGCGTCCGTCGAGCTCCGAGACGCGTACCGCGCCTCGCACGGCGTTCACCAGCACGACCTCTTCAGCCTCGGCGAGGGCCGCGAGCGGTACGTCGTCTTCGCGGGCGTCCAGTACGCGCTCGAGCACGATCTCGCGCGCCACTCCGGCCACGGCGCCGCTGTCGAGTGGCGGCGTCACCAGCGCTCCATCGCGCCGTACCACGAAGACGTTGGTGCGGGCGCCTTCGACCAGCAGGCCCCTCGCGTCCACGAGCAGGGCCTCGTCGACGCCGGCGCGTAGGGCGGCCGCCCGCGCTGCTTCGTAGATCGCCGTCCCTTCGCGTTTTACGCCGGCCGGCAGACGCCTGCCCGGATGCGGCTCGGAAAACAAAATCGCGCGCCAGACCACTGGCTCGGCGCCGAGTGCTCGGGTCGAGCCAGCCTGGAGCGTCGCTGCAGGCCCCTCCGGGCCCGGCCGGAGCGCCAGACGAACGATGCCCGCACCCATACCAAAGGCCTCGCGGCCGAGCGCCCGCAGCGCCGTCACGAGCATTTCCTCCCCCGGCGCTTCGAGGCCGAGAGCAGCCGCGTCGCGGCAAAGTCTGCGCGCGTGGCGGCGGACGTGGCGCACCACGTCCGCCTCGTAACGCGCGCTGGTGTAGCAGCCGAGGCGGGGCTCAGCGCTTGTCGATCGGGACGTAGGCGCGCTCCGTGGCTCCTTCGTAGATCTGGCGCGGCCGGCCGATTTTGAAGTCCGTGTCGCCGTGCATCTCCATCCAATGGGCGATCCAGCCGGGGAGCCGCCCCATGGCGAAGAGCACGGTGAACATGTTCTTCGGCGTCCCGATTGCGGTGTAGATCACGCCCGAATAGAAATCGACGTTGGGGTAGAGTTTGCGTTCGACGAAGTAGCTGTCCTGGAGTGCGATCTCTTCGAGCTCCTTCGCAATCTCGAGCAGCCGGCTTCCCACGCCCAGCTTCGAGAGCACTTCGTCGCAGGCCTTCTTGATGATCTTCATGCGCGGATCGAAATTCTTGTAGATCCGATGCCCGAAGCCCATCAGTCGTGCCGTTTCGTCCTTGCTCTTGGCGCGATCCACGAACTGCTTCGCGGTCATGCCCTCGTCGCGGATGCGCTCGAGCATCTCGATCACCGCCTGGTTGGCGCCGCCATGCAGCGGGCCCCAGAGCGCGTTGATGCCGGCCGAGATGGCGGCAAACAGGTTGGCCATGGAAGAGCCCACGAGCCGCACCGTGCTCGTAGAGCAGTTCTGCTCGTGGTCCGCGTGGAGGATCAGCAGCAGGTTGAGAGCCTTCTCAACCACCGGATCCACCTCGTAGGGCTCGCACGGATTCGAGAAGTTCATGTGGAGGAAGCTGCCCACGTAGCCGAGGGCGTTGTCCGGATACATGAACGGCTGCCCGATCGAGTGCTTGTAGGCGTAGGCGGCGATGGTCGGGAGCTTCGCGATCAGCCGGTGTACGGAGATCTCGACCTCGCGCGGATCGCGCGGGTCGAGGGAGTCGGGGTAGAAGGTGGCGAGTGCGCCCACCGCCGCCGAACACGCGGCCATCGGATGCGCGTCCTTCGGCAGCGCGCTGAAGAAGCTCTTCAGGTCTTCGTGCAGCATCGAGTGCCGGCGGATCGACTCCGTGAAGCCGTGCAGCTCGCTCTTCGTCGGCAGCTCGCCGTAGATCAAGAGATAAGCGACTTCGAGGAAGGTGCTCTTCCCCGCCAGATCCTCGATCGGGATGCCGCGGTAGCGCAGGATCCCCAGGTCGCCGTCGATGAATGTGATCTTGCTGCGGCAGCCGCCCGTGTTTGCGAACCCGGGGTCGAAAGTGACGAGGCCCGTCTGATCCCGGAGTTTGCGCACATCGATGCCGCGCTCTCCCTCGCTGCCGATGAGGATCGGCAGCTCGATCGTCCGATCGCCAACGCGGAGCTGTGCTGTTTCACCCATTGCGGACTCCTTCTGCAGATGCGGGTGGTTTTGTGGAGTGCGTCGATGCTAGCCCAACGGATCCCACATCGGATAGCGGGCCTTAGGGCTCCGGGGCCTCGGGATCGGGCTCCGGGGTGCCCAGCGGGGCCGCCACCGTCGGCGCAAAAAGGCCGGAGCGGGGCGTCACGACGAGAATTGCGCGCTTACCCGTGTGGAATCGCACGCGAATCTCGCTGAACTCCTCGCCATGCACGCGCTCGAGCGCTTCGGCATGTACCACGGCCACCCGGCCGCCTTGCTCGAAGAATCGGCGCAGGTTCTCGGCCGGGCCGATTTCTTGGACACGCCGGCCGGAGTAGTAGACGAGGCCGCCCACGGCGGGCCGCTGCTCGACGAGGCCGATGGGCTCCCCGGGCGGCGCGAGGCCGGCTGCCGCGACGGCCGCGAGCCGCGGCGACTTCTCGGGCTCGAGCGCCGGCAGGAGCAGGGTGAAGCTCGCGAGCTCGAGGAGGAGCACGGTGCCGAGGGCGATCGCGAGCTGGTCGAGGGCTCCGAACGGGCTCGCTGAGGCTCGGCGCCACAGTAGAGTGCCGCCGATCAGCGCCGCGATGATGGCGCCCGCGAAGACGAGCGGCACGTCCACGTTCGGGATCAGGGGAGCGGCCGCGATCGCGAGAGCAGCGGCGCCGAGCGCGAGCCCGAGCGCCGCCGCCGTTCGGCCCGCCCAGGGCGGAAGCGCAGGGAGCGCGCGTAGTGCGCGTACCGCAGCGTCGCCGCAGAGCAGCGCCAGCGCCGGGTAGCAGGGAATGAGATAGAGGCCGCGCTTGCCCGAGGAGAGGGAGAAGAAGACGAACGTCACCCCCACCCAGGCCAGGAGGAAGCGCCACGCGCGACGAGGCTCCTGCGCGGCGCCGCTCGCGAAGATCTGGCGGCGCCCGACAGTGAAGACGAGGGGCCAGAGCACGGTCCAAGGCAAGAAGTCTGCCGGGAACGTGCCGAAGAAGTAATACCAGGGGTTCGCCTTCGAAGTGCCCAAGAAAAACCGGCCATAGAGGTTCTTGACGACGGCGTTCTCGAAGAAGCCCGCCGGCGCCAACGCGGTCGCCAGCGCTACCCAAAGCAGGCCTGGCAGAATCGAGAGCGTGAGCGCGCGCAGCGGAAACGCGGCTCGCAGCGTTCGCAGGCGCCCTTCCCATGCCAGGTAGGCGGCGATCACGAGCGCCGGCACCAGCAGGCCGACGGGCCCCTTCGTCAGCACGCCCAGACCCATCGAGGCGTGCAGCAGCACGAGATTCTTGCGGCGCGAGCCGATGCCGCGGTCGAGTCGCCAGAAGCCGACCAATGCGAGGCTCTCGAAGAGAGCGAGGGCGACATCGAGCTGGGCGCGACGAGCGAGGTGCGCAAAGAGAGCCGAGG
>CAYGXT010000334.1:0-4123 GCA_964353695.1 uncultured Myxococcaceae bacterium | reverse complement strand
ACGGACCGAACGATCTTGCCTACCAGACCAATAGCCTGGTCGAGATCGAGGTCGTGACGACGAACCAGAAGGGCGAGTCCGTTGTGATGGGGACTGCCACGGCCATGCTGCCGAGGCGCGGAGTCGTGCCCCGCTGAGGCTTCGAGGAGGCGCTGCGCTCGCCTTCGCCGTGTTGGCGGGCTGCGCGCACGGGCCCGTGGACACGGACGAGCTGGCGCGGCGGAATCCCCGTCTCGCCGGGGTGTCCGGGCAGCATCTCGACGAGACGACGCCCTACGTCTGGCCGCGGGCGGGGATGCTGACCCTGTTTCTCTGCCGCTGGCCGTCGGGTGCGACCATTCCCGTGGCGCTTCCGCCCGGCGCCACTGCGGAGGAGATGGCGGCGCTCGAAGCCGCACTTCGTGCCTGGGAGTCCGCGGGGCTCGGCCTGCGTTTCGACCGCGTCGCACCGGGCTCCGAGTGGATCACGATCCTTTTCAACGACGGCAGCGTTGAGACGGCGCTCGGTGACGGCGTGGGCTTGACCGTCACCGACTGCCGGCTCGGTTCCGCAGCCGAGGCCGGCGATCCCATCGCGGCAGAGATCACGGGCGCGGTCGTGCGCGTGGCGCGTCGCACTCCGAAGGACATCCGCCACCGCGACAAGCCATTGACGCAGGCAGAGATCGCCGGCATCGC
This sequence comes from uncultured Myxococcaceae bacterium, assembly GCA_964353695.1. Lineage (GTDB taxonomy): Bacteria > Myxococcota_A > UBA9160 > UBA9160 > UBA9160 > MYXO. The sequence goes on along the minus strand of CAYGXT010000334.1, from coordinate 3,445 downwards.
GCTGCATGAGATCGGTCACGCGCTGGGCTTCCAGGGCCACGTCTCCTCCGGCGACACCGCAATGGTGCGTTCGCGCGACGACGTCTCGGCGCGAGGGCGCTCGCTGATGCGCGGCGAGCGCCTCAGCGACGCGACGCTGCGGGCGCTCTACGTGCTACCCCCCGGCGCGGTCGTCCGGCGCGCGCCGGTCTCTCGAGCGCGAACCGAGGCGGTCGATCGACTGGCCGAGGCCGCTGCCCAGCTCCGAATGCGCGGGCCCTTCGTGCGTGTCGGGGATCGCGACGGTCGCGTCTTCTGGCGCGATGCAGTGGGCGAAGAGTACGGGGTTGGCGTTGCCGACGTTCTGCGTACGCTGAAGGAGCCCGAGCGATTGGTGCTGCTGCCGGAACCGCGGACGCAGGCGCTGCTCGGTCCGGCGAGTCCCTAGCGAGCCCGCGTGCCGCGCGATTCGAGCGCCCGCGCGCGAGCTAGGTGGGCCGCTGCCTCTGCGGCCTTGCCGAGCACCTGGAGCAGGGTTCCCAGGCGCTGGTGCGCGCCTGCGCTGGCCGGATCGAGGGCGATGGCTCGTTCGAGCTCGCCGCGGGCAGCGTCGGGCTCGGGCTGCTGCTTCTTGTAGAGGGCCCAGCCCAGGGCGCTGTGGTACAGCGCTTCTTCCGGGACGAGCTCCACGGCGGGGCGCAGGAAGGCCAGCGCCTGGTCGAAGCTGCCCTTGCGCAGCAATACCTCACCCTTGCGGTAGAAGGTCTCGGCGCTGGCGATACGCTGCGCCTCGTCGGCTCCGCCGCCCACGAGGCGCTGGTCGTAGTCGCGGCGCCAGGCTGGATCCGAGAGGACGGCGTGAGCGCGGATGATCCGGGCAAAGAGGGCGTTGGCCTGATCCCGCAGGTCGTCGAGGCCGAGGCGCGCGGTGGCGTCGGGGTGGTAGGTCTTCGCTGCCGAGAGATAGGCGCGGCGGATTGCTGCGCTGTCGGCGTCGTGCGGAACTCCGAGCAACGCGTAGTGATCGAGGTCGGGCAGGCGTGCATGCCTCTCCAGCAGCGCACGCTGTGCTGCGGCGGCGGAGTCGCGTGCGGGCACGATCTCGTTGCTGGCCTCAAGGGGGGTGGCATCCGCGCTCGAAAGGGGCGGGCTCGCCTGCCCGGCCACGACGATCTCGATCCCCGGCCCGGAGGCGCTGCTCGCCCAGCCCGACCGGGCATCCGGGGCCGCGGAGGCGGCAGGCTCGTCGGTGTACGCAAGGGCGCCGAGCGCGTCGAGGATCAGCGCGGCGGCGAGGGCGCCGGCCTGCCCGGCCTCTCGGGCAGCCTCCGCGAGGCGAGTCCTGCCGTCGAGGCGGCTACACAGGGCCTCGAAGCCCGCGAGGGGACGCAGGGCAGCGCTCGCTTCCTCGAAGCCAGGTCCGGGCGCGGCGAAGCGTCCCCCGGCAGCGCCAAGAGCCGCCAGGGTGCGCTCCATGCTCCAGTGCGCCGACACTCCCGCATGTACGAGGTCGACGGGATCGTGAGCGAAGGCCGCGGCAGCGGCGGGAGCCGTCTCGCCGGCCGCGAGCTCGAACTCGCCCTCCGGCCACGCGAAGCAGTCGAGCAGGAGCTCGCGCTCATACTCGCGCAGAGCGGCCCAGAGCTCGCGGGGTGCGAGAAGCCGGAGCGCGAGAAGGGCCTTCTCCTCGGAGCCTCCCTGCGCTCGCGTCCGGTCGGTGGCCCGCACCGCGTCCTCCTGGGAAAGGAGCCCCGCCGCAACAAGGCGCGCGCAGAGTCCATCGCCACGCACGCGCAGCGGGCGCCCCTCGGAAAGCTCCACGGTTCGTGTGAGCGCAGGGCTCGAGAGTCGAAGGCTGCCCGAGAAGCGAGCCCGATGCAGCAGGAGCAGCAAAGCCGGAAGCGGCAGCACGCCGAGGCGGCCACGGTCCGGGAGCAGCATCACACCGCTCTTCTCTGGGCGCGCACGATCTGGAATGCCGCAGCAATGGCGAGCGGAAGGTCCTTGTACAGCGTCACGCCCTGCTGCTCGAGATCGGCCGCGGCCTGCTCCGAGAGCGGCGAGATGCCCGCCAGCAGGGCCTCTGCGCCCCAGCCCTGGGCGGTGCTCACGATGAGCTCGAGCGCCGCGGCATCGAAGGCCTGGTCGAGGATCGAATTCTTGAGATCGACGATGACGACCGACACCTCGCGCGCGGCCGGGTCGCGCCCGATCAGGTCGAGGCCGCGCAGCGCCTGCTCCACGCCGGAGAACGGAATCACCATCACCGGACCCCACACGTGCACCACGGGAGGCTCGCCCTTGTCGGCCGCCCGTGCGCTGGCCGCTTCGGGGGCGGGCGTCGCGCCCGGGGTAGCCGGCTGCCCTGCCAGCTCCCGGAACGTGCGAAACGGGACATCCTCCAGCAGCGAGAGCGCCTGCGGATCTCGACGCTCCCTCCAGGCCTCGGCGTCACGCAGCTCGAAGCGGCAGTCCGCGTCGCCGCGCGCAACACAGCTCCGCTCCACGGCCACGAGGTCGCGCTCCAGCAGCCCCGAGTACCATCCGGCGGTGTAGCCGGCGCTCAGGCCGCAGACCACTTCCGTGCTCCTTCCCAAGCGCTCGATCCGGGCGCCGGCCTCGTGAGCGCGCGGCCAGTGGCCCAGGATCGCAACCTCGCCGCGGGCCGTGCCGCGCGGGTGCGAGTCGAGTGCGATGCTGAGCAGCGGCGCGGCGCAGGCGCCGCCCGACCCGCGGTCTGCGCGATCGCTGAGGACCGCCTCCGCACGCAGCGCGTCTCGCAGGCCGTGCAGCAGACCCATCTGGAACAGCGAGCGCGCGGCGTCCGCGCCGGGCTGCTTCGCCTCGAGCTCCGCGTGTAGCGCACCCAGAAGACCTGCGTCCGTGAGCAGTCGCGGCTCGTTCGCGAAGCCCTCTCTCGCGCCGACGGGCAGGGCGTGCGAGTCATGGGATCCCCAGCGTGCGTCGCGACTCATGGCTCAGCCCTCGATGAATGCATAGATGTCGAACTTCTGGTCGCAGCGGATGAAGCGCTCACCTTCGCGTTCCAGGATCCGGAGGAAGGCGTTTGCGCACATCGGATCGAACTGTGTGCCGGAGAAGCGCTGCACCTCCGCTACGACGCGCTCGAGGGGCAGCTTCTTGCGGTACGGCCGATCGCTGGTCATGGCTTCGACCGTGTCGGCTACCAGGATCACGCGCGAAGCGATTGGAATCTGATCTCCCCGCAGGCGGTGCGGGTAGCCGTTCGCCGAGCCATCGTACCACTCGTGGTGGTGACGGACGCAGGGCACCACGTCGGACAGGAAGCGTACGGGCTCGAGGATGCGCGCGCCGATCTCGGGATGGCGTTTCATCTCGGCATACTCCGCGGCGTCCAGCCTGGCGGGCTTGGCGATCACGGCGTCGCGCACCCCGATCTTGCCCACGTCGTGGAGCAGGCCCGCGATGTAGACGCGCTCGATCA
>CAYGXT010000333.1:0-4142 GCA_964353695.1 uncultured Myxococcaceae bacterium | reverse complement strand
ACCCTGAGCCACGCGCTCGACGGCTTCGGGAGCGAGTTTGCGCCCTTCGGCGACGCGGGCGACGAAGGTTCCGTACACGCTCTCCATCTCCGTGCGCAGGGCCGAGCGCTCGCCCGGTGTGAAGGCGCGCGCTTCGGAGAAGAGCCCGGCCTTCGCGCCCCGCTCGATCGCCTCGCGCGCTACTCCGAGGCGCTGGTAGAGGCCGGATAGATTCAACTTGCCTCCCACCACGCCGATCGAGCCCGTGAGCGTGCCGGCCTCCGCCAGCACGCTACAAGCCGCCATCGCGAGGTAGTAGCCGCCCGAGGCTGCGACATCTCCCATGCTGACGACGACGGGCTTCTTGCGCGACAGCAGCGATAGCTCGCGCCAGAGCAGATCCGAGGCCAGCGCGTCGCCTCCCGGCGAGTCGAGACGCAGCACGACGCCGCGTACGCGATCGTCCTCGCGCACGCGGAGCAGCAGCGAACGCAGCGTCTCGGTGGCGATTCCGCGGGGTCCCCGGCCGCGACGGATCGCCCCGCGCGCGACGATGTAGGCCACATGCGGCGGCTCGCGCAGCAGCGGGAGCCAACCCCGGTCGGCAACACGCCCGGTGAAATAGGCGGGAGCCTCCACCAGTCGTTCGGCCTCGGCAGCCGCTACCTCCTTCACCGCCTTCTCGAGCTCGTCGGGATAGAGAGTCCCGTCCACCAGCCCTGCGGCCTGCGCTGCCTTCGCGGAGAAGAGCCCCTCGTCGATCAGCTCCCGCACCCGCTCGCTCGCGAGGCCGCGGCCCTCCGCCACAGCCGCCACGAGCTCGCCAAAGAGATCGTCGAGCAGGCGCTCCAGCTCTTCGCGCTGCTCGGGCGACATGGATGCGCGGGTGAAGCTCTCGGCCGCGCTCTTATGCGAGCCGACGCGCACCACGTCTGCCTCGACGTCGAGCCGGTCGAGAAGGCCGCGCAGGAACAGGCCCTCGACCCGAAGTCCCGTCAAGTGGACGCCACCACCGGGCGCGATCCACAACTTCGACGCTGCGCTTGCCAGGAAGAGGTTGCCCGTCTCGAGGGTTTCGGCGTACGCGACCACGGGCTTGCCCGCACGGCGCAGCTCCACGAGCGCGCGGCGCAGGCTCTGCCTTCGGCTCCAGCCGCCGAGCCCACTCTCGAGCTCGACGAGCACGCCCCGCACGTCGGGATCCTGCGCGGCAGCCCCGAGCGTCTGCAACGCCTCGAGTAGCCCGAGCGACCCGCCGAGCCCGCGCAGCAGACCGCCTCCATGCAGCTCGTCGAGTGTCGGACCCAGGCGAAGCCGCAGCCAGAAACCGCCGCGGCGCGGCACGCTGGGGCGAAAAAAGGCCTGGCGTGCGCCTCGGCGCAGGTTCACGGCCACGCGCCTCAGGGCGCCGAACACAGGCGAGAGTGTCAGCATCCGCTACGGGAGCTCGGTCGCACGGGGGGGAGACTTCTTGCGCAGGGTCTCGATCAGGTGGCGGATGATCGAGAGTACCGAGCGGTCGAAGTACTGGTTGTCGACGATCGGAACGTGGAAGCGGTCCGCCAGCTCGAGAAGGTGGTCCTGGATACGGACGATCGCGTCGAGGTGCTCGATGTAGCGGTGCGGCAGGCGGTTCGTCTCGCCCTTCGCGCGCGACTCGAAGCGGCTGCGGAAGGCCTCGAGATCGAGAGTCGCCACCAGCAGGAAGACCACCTCCGCTCGGTCCTTGTAGGCGTCGAGGTCGATCAGGCCGGGAACCACGGAGACGCCGTCGATGATGACGCTCGCATTCTCGGCGATGGCGCGATCGATAATGGCGCGTACACCGACGGAGACGATCTGCGCCTGCTCGCGGAATCCTTCGACCACGGGATCGTCCGCCTTCGTGCCCCGCGCCAGCACCTTCGAGGCGTCGTAGGAGGAGGCGTGGAGGGTCGGCACCAGCTCCTGCGAGAGCATGATGCGCATCACCTGGCGGATGGCGTCGGTGGAAACGACCCGGTGGATACCGAGGCGGCTCGCTACTTCGAGAGCCAGGGAGGTCTTCCCGGCGCCAGCCGGGCCGCCGAGGAGCAGGATCACGGGACGCTCGGGCTCCTGGAAGCGGCGCCAAACCAAGTAGCGCTCGGCGATCTGCGGTCCGGTACGGCTCTTCAGCGTCTCGAACGCGAGGTTGCGCAGCTCGCGGTGGTCGATCCGGCTCATAGCGCGGGCGAGCAGACCCTGCTCGATCTCCCGCGCCACGTCGAAGGCGTCGTTCGGATCGATGGCCGCGGCCAGTAGCGACTGCGAGAGAATTCCCTTCGAGAACGGCGTCTCACGGCCGTGTCCGATCACCGTGATGGTTGCGGTGGGGGGCGGCCGCGCAGGCTCCTCACCCAGGGACTCCGGGCCTACGAGCTCCCGGGCGGCGGCGGCGATCTCGCCCCGGCTCACGACGGGCCGGCCGCGCAGGCGGCGCCGGATCTCGTTCGCTGCCCGGAAGGCATCCTCGAACGGAACGCCACGCGCCATCAGGGAGTGGACCAGGATGCCGCGCATGAACGGGCGGCGTCCGGCCTCGTCCTCGACCAGGATGCGACCGCTCTCGCCCGAGGGCTCCGGGCGCTCCGGCCCGGACTCGTCCGACTCCATTCGTGGGAGAGTAGCGGAGCCGGCGGGCGGCACATTTCCAACCATTTCTTGTTGACATTCGAGGTGTCCGGGCCATACCGTGAATTCCGTACGGTGGGAATAGGAGGTCCATGCCGGGAAGGTCCCGTGTTGCGGCCGAGCCTGCGGATCGGCTCTTCCGCTCGAGCGACGTCCAGCAGCTGCTGAAGCTGTCGCGCCGCCAGCTCCAGTATTGGGCGGACACCGATCTCGTACGACCCAGCGTGCGTACGCGAGGGGGGCATCACCGCTACACGCTCGAGGATCTCGTGGCCTTGAAGGCCGCGAAGCGACTCATCGACGCCGGCGTCTCCGTCCAGCGCATCCGGAAGAGCATCCAGGCGCTGCGAAAGATCCTGCCTACCGTACGTCGGCCCCTCGCGGAGCTGGTGCTCGTGACGACCGGGGACGTGGTGCTCGTGCTCCAGGACGGCTCGGCCTTCGAGGCTGCGACCGGCCAGGAGTGGATCTTCGTGGTCTCGCGCTTCGAGCGCGAAGTCGCACTTTGGCGGGAGCGACGCGCGCTCGCCGCCACCCGGAAGCCGAGACCCGCTCGCACCTCGAGGGCAATCGCACGCTCCGCCTGAACCCTCCCCTGCTTCGTCCGGATCGTCGCGATCGTCGATAGGTCGGTTTCAAAGCTGCGTGAGCGGGTCCGCTCGTGAGACCGGGGGCATTCCATGCGAACCATCGCCGTCGTGAACCAGAAGGGCGGATGCGGGAAGACGACCACCGTCGTCAGCCTCGCCGGCTGCCTCATTGCGGATGGGGCGCGGGTGCTCGTCGTCGACCTCGACCCGCAGGCCCACGCCACGCTCGGACTCGGCTGCGATCCCGAGGCCGTGGACGAGAGCCTGTACGAGGTCCTCGCCGACCCCCATGGGCTGCAGCCCCTGGAGCGTGTCGTGGTGCAGACGGAGTCGGGAGTGGATGTTGCGCCCTCGGGCATCGCACTCTCGGCCCTCGAGCAGAAGCTCGCCACGGAGCCTCCCGAGAGCCGCACGGGCCGGCTCGCCACGGCGCTGGCCGGGCTCGGAAGGCCGTACGACTACGTCCTGATAGACTGCCCCCCGAACGTCGGCATGCTGACCTTCAACGCGCTGCGCGCCGCGGAGGAGCTGATCGTTCCGCTCGAGACCAGCTACTACGCGATCCACGGCGTCCAGAGGCTGCTCGAGACCATCGGTCTGCTGGCCGAGCGCATCGGCCACTCCGTCCAGGTGCGCATCCTGCCGACGCTCTACGACGGCCGTACGCGCTACGCCCGCGAGACGCTGGCCGAGATCCGCGGGCTCTTCGGCGACCTCTGCTTCGACACCGTGGTACGGACGAACGTCAAGCTCCGGGAGGCGGCAAGGCGCGGGCTTCCGATCGGCCGCTTCGCGCCCCAGGCGAACGGCGCCGCCGACTACGCCAGCCTTGCCATCGAGGTCGCAGCGTCGGCACCTCTCGTGCTGGCGGCCGAGCCCAAGGCCGAAAGGGACGAGCAGCGCCAGGTCGAGGTCTCGTTC
>CAYGXT010000332.1:0-4164 GCA_964353695.1 uncultured Myxococcaceae bacterium | reverse complement strand
CAGCAGCGGCGCTTCGCGGAAGGCTCGATCGACTTCGACCTCCCGACCGCAGAGATCGTGCTCGGAGACGACGGCCATCCGGAAGACGTGGTCGAGGCGCCGCGCACCCTCGCGCATCGGGCGATCGAGGAGGCCATGCTCGCTGCCAACCGAGCGGTGGCCGAGGAGCTGCTGGCGGCGCGCTTGCCGCTGCTCCATCGCGTACACGAGGCGCCGCCGCCGGAGGATCTGGCGGCGCTGGAGGATCTGCTCCAAGCGTTCGGGCTGCTGGAGAAGAGACGGGCGGGTCCGCTCGATGCTCGCGAGATCGCGCGGGCCGTGACGAGGGCCGTGGGCCGGCCCGAGGAGCGCCTCGTCAATCTCATGACGCTGCGCTCGATGCAGCAGGCCCGCTATTCCGAAGTCGATCGCGGACATTTCGCGCTGGCCTTCCCGCACTACACGCATTTCACGTCGCCGATCCGCCGCTATGCGGACCTCGTGGTGCATCGCGCTCTCCTCGACCGGCTGGACGGAAGCGCCGAAGCGAGGGCGCGCGCTCTCGAGCGCGGAGAGAGTCTTCCGCGCATCGCGGTGCAGCTCTCGGCCCTCGAGCGCGGGGCGGTAGAGGCCGAGCGAAACATGGTGGCCGTGAAGAAATGTGCCTTTCTCGCGAAGCACGTGGGCGTCGAGTACGACGGCACGATCGGCAGCGTGGCCCCCCACGGCCTCTACGTGACTCTCGCGCCCTTCTTCGTAGAGGGGCTGGTACACGTTGCAAAGCTTCCCTACGGCGCCCGCTTCGACGAGCGCGGGCATGCCTTCGTGCTGCAGCGCGGACGCGGCCGCTGGGGCCTCGGCGATCGCGTACGGGTTCGCGTCGAGGCCGTGGATCCCGCGCGAGGCTGGATCTCGTTTGCGCTCGTGGGCATCGAGAGGTCGGAGCGCCGGCGCCCCGGGCGCCGGCGCGGCTACGCCGGAGCCTGATCCAGCGCCTCGATCTCGGCGGCCAGCCGCTCCCAGTCTCGGTAGAGCGCCTCGACCGCGGCCTGCGCTGCGACGCGCTCCGCTTCGAGGGCGCGCACGCGCTCGCCCTCCTTGTAGACCTCGGGATCGGCCAGCCTCCAGCCGATCTCTTCGAGCCCCTTCTCGCCATTCGCGATCAGCGCCTCGAGCTTCTCCAGCTGCTTCGCCTTTTTCTCGCGCTCGCGCCTTCGCTCGCGATCCTGCAGGCGCGTGGCCTGCCGCGTGGCCTTGTCGGGCGCAGCATCGACACCCCCCTGGTCTATCTCACTTCGCACGGCCTGCGGCCGGCCGTCCTGAAGGTGGGGCGATCCGTGGCCCGCGACGGCGCCGGGACCGCTGGCCGCGGCCTGCGACGCGAGGAGATAGGCGTCGTAGTTGCCCGGGAACTCGCGCAACTGTCCGGCGCGCACCTCCACCACGCGGGTGGCGAGCGCGTTCAAAAATGTCCTGTCGTGGGAGATCACGACGAAGCTGCCCTGGTACTCGCGGAGAGCCTGCTCCAGCACCTCGCAGGCCTCGACGTCGAGATGGTTCGTGGGCTCATCGAGAACGAGAAAGTTCGCCGGCCGCAGCAGCATCTTCGCCAGCGCGAGCCGCGCCTTCTCGCCGCCCGACAAGACGCTGACCTTCTTCTCGACGTCGCTGCCGGTGAACAGGAAGGCGCCGAGATGGCCACGCAGACGGGGCACGTCCTCGGTTCGCGCCAGACTCGCAAGCTCTTCGAGCACGCTATGCCCGGGGCTGAGAGACTCGAGCTGGTGCTGCGCAAAGAAGCCGATCCGCACGTTATGCCCGAGCCGGCGCTCGCCGCCCTCGAAGGGAAGGATGCCGGCAATGATGCGCAGCAGCGTCGACTTGCCTGCTCCATTGGGCCCCACGAGCGCGAGCCGGTCGCCGCGGCGCAGCACGAGGTTCGCGCCTTCGTAGACCCGGGTCTCGCCGTAGCGTTTGTGAACGTTCTCGAGGGCGATCACGACGTCGCCGGCGCGATCCGGCGGCGGGATCCGCAGCCGCATGCGACGGCGGCTATCGGGCGTGACCTCGACGCGCTCGACTTTATCCAGTGCCTTGATCCGGCTCTGGACCTGACGGGCCTTGGTGGACTTGTAACGGAAGCGTTCGATGAAACGCTCGACGTGCGCGATCTCCCGGTCCTGGCTGCTCTTGCGCGCCAGGAGCTGTGCGCGGCGCTCGGCACGCTCCTCGAGGTAGCGGTCGTAGCCGCTTTCGTAGAGCGTGAAGCGCCCATTCTCGAGCTCGGCCACGCGGCGCACATGCCTTCGCAGGAAGGTGCGGTCGTGGGAGATCACGACGACGGCGCCAGGAAAGCCCTCGAGGGTCTCCTCGAACCACTGGATCGAGGGCAGGTCGAGGTGGTTCGTCGGCTCATCGAGAAGCAGGACATCGGGCTCCGAGAGCATCAGCTTCGCCAGCTCTACGCGCATCAGCCAGCCGCCGCTGAAGGAGCGAAGCTCGCGCCCGCGGTCTTCGGGCTCGAAGCCGAGGCCCGCCAGGACGCGCTCGACGCGCGCCTCGCGTTCGAAGCCTCCCCCGTGCTCGAAGGCGGCGCGCGCGCGGTCATAGCGCTCGGCGAGCTCGTCCGGGATCGTCTCGCCGCGTACGCCGAGGGCGGCGATCTCGGCCTCGGCGTTCGCGATCGTGGCCTCGAGCTCGGCCAGGCGGACCTGCACCGACGCCACCTCCTCGCGTACGGAGCGGATCAGCGTCGGATCGATCTCCTGCCGCAGCATGCCGATCCGGATGCCGCGTGCGACCGTCACGCGGCCCGCATCGGGAGGCTCGTCGCCCGATGCGATCTTGAGCAGAGAGGTCTTCCCTGCGCCGTTGGGCCCGACCAGGCCGATGCGATCCCCCGGGCGCACGTCGAGCATGACGTCCGCGAAGAGCGTGCGGTCGCCAATATGCCGCGCGATGCCTTCGAGCCTCAGCCACATTGCGCGGGACGCTAGCGCTAGAGCGCCGCGAGCAGGGTCTCGAGGTCTGAGTCATCGTTGTAGAAATGGGGCGAGGCGCGGACGCCGCCGCGGCGTGCCGCCACCACGACACCCCGCGTAGCGAGTCGCGCCGCGGTGTCGGCCGGGGCCTCGTTCGCCAGCACGAAGGAGACGATCCCCGAGCGGTCGGCAGCGGCGCGCGGCGAGAGCAGGCGTGCTCCTCGCTCCTCGAGGCCCTGCGCCAGGCGCTGTGTCAGCGCGAGGACGCGCTGTGCCACGGACTCGATTCCGACCTCGAGCAGCAGATCGATGGCTGCACCGAGGGCGAAGATCCCGCCGGTATTCGGCGTACCCTCCTCGAAGCGTCCGGCGCCCGGCTGCAGCTCGAGGTGGTAGCGGTCGAAGTCCTGGTTCTCCTTGACGCTGCGCCAGCCCACGACGCGGGGCTCGAGCAGGCCCACACGCTCGCGCGCACAGTAGAAGATGCCGCAGCCCTCTACCGAGAGCAGCCACTTATGACCGTCGGCTGCGAGAAAGTCGATGCCGCAGGCGCGCGCGGCAAGTGGCAGGCAGCCGAGGCTCTGGATCGCGTCTACACAGAAGAGCACGTCGCGGGCCCGGCAGAGCCTGCCCAGGGCTTCGAGGTCGTTGCGCGCGCCGCTCCCGAACTCGACCGAAGACAGGGCCAGCAGACGCACTCTCGAATCGCGCAGCGCGGTCTCTACGCGTTCGAATGGCAGGCGTCCGGCCTCGCCGGGCAGCATCACGGTCTCGACGCCCCGCGAGCGAAGGCTCCACCACGGGTAGACGTTCGAGGGATACTCGAGGTCGCAGGTGACGACGCGGTCGCCCGGCTGCCAGTCGAGACCCGAAGCGACGAGGCCGAGCCCCTCGCTGGTGTTCTTGACGAAGGCGATCTCGTCCGGCCCCGCCCCGAGCAGAGTGCCGGCGCGGCCGCGCACGCGCTCGATCTCGGCGTCGTAACGCTCGCCGTAGTGGAGGGCGCCCTCGCTCGTGGCCAGCTCGGCGTAGCGAGCGAGCGCGGCGGCGGCCCGTGTGGAAATGGGCGACACGCCTGCGTGGTTCAGATACGCAAGTCGGCGGGTCACGGGAAACAGGCTGCGAACCTCGTCCGGGCTCACGGCGACTCAACTCGCAGGCGGGTCTCGCCGATCCGAGAGGGAATGCTGGGAGAAAGCCCATG
>CAYGXT010000331.1:0-4166 GCA_964353695.1 uncultured Myxococcaceae bacterium | reverse complement strand
CAGCGGGAGCGGCGGAGACGCAGCCGTGGTGGTGGTGAGCTCGCCCGACTCCCGCTGCGCACCGCTTCCCGGTCCGTTCCCGCCCGGCCTCGATCTCGTTCCGGGCATGGCCGGACGTGCGGTCGTCGCGAGCTTCACGCCTCCGTCGCTGCTGCCCTTCGACCTCGCTCCGGTCCCGCCCGCGATCTCAGCCGGCGGTTCCGTGCCCGCAATTCCACCGGATAGTGACGGGGACGGCTGCGAGGAGCCGAGCTTCGCCGCATGCGCCGCGACGGGGCTGCCTTTCGGTCCGGCGACGTCACCCCAGCCGGACGGGGTCCTCGCCGTGAGCGCGGGTCTCGCGCTGCTGACCGCGAGCTCTTACGAGGAAGTGATCTTCGTCAGTCCCGCGGACGGGCGCCTGGTCAGGGGCGTGGTGAGCACGCCGGCCGGCTTCGCGCCGGGGCAGTACGTCTACCTGCCGCCGCCGGGAACCTCGGCGTCGCGTACGGCGGTCTCGACTTCCGGTTGCGCTCCCGTGGCTCCGGGGACTCTCGACTCCCGTGGCGGCGTGATGTCGCCGCCGGCCGCTGCCTGGTGCATCCCGGGAACGCCGAGCTTTCGCCCGACCTTCACGTCGGGCGCCGCGGTAGCGGGGGGACACCTCTTCGTGTCGATGTCGAACCTCGCCGACAACACAGTGCCCGCGAACGCGCAGTACTTCCCGGGTACGGTGCTCGTCTACGACTTCGATCTCTCGAGCGGAGTTCCGGCCGTCGCGCCAAACGCGGCGACGTCCTTGATATTCACGACCGGCTTCAACCCGACCCATGTGACGGCCTACAGAACTGCTTCAGGCCGTGAGCTCGTGCTGGTCAGCGTGAGCGGAGCCATCGGGCTGCGAGCGGACGATCCGGCGACACCGGCGATCGAGTCCGGGGGCATCGGCCTGACCGGCGCATCCATCGACGTGATCGATGCGCTGACATTGCGGCTGCTGGCGACGGTGCCGCTCGGCCTCGTCGGCCTTGCCTCCGACCGACTCGCGATCGATCCCACCGGGCGCGTCGCGCTCGCGGGCACGGTTCTCGGCCGCGCGCTCTACGGGATCGATCTTGCGCCTCTCGACGCGCTTCCGGCCGCTCCGCCGCTGCCGCTGGTTCTCGACGGCTCGAGCGGGCCCGACGCGCGGATCTTCTACGCCGGTTTTCCATTCACGATCCCGGCGCGGGCGGATGGCGCGCCGGCCGCAACCTGCGGCGGCTATGTGGTGAGTGCGGATTGGAACGCAGCCGGGAGCCGGGTCTATGCCACCGAATTCTGCGATGGGACGCTGGCCACGCTGACGGCCGATCTCTCGGGCAGCCCGAGCCTTGCCGAGCTGCGCAGTGGACGCTTTCGCTTCCTCAGTCTCGACGCCGTCTTCGCGCCGGTTTCGGCAGCCTCGGTTGGCAAGCCACGCGCTCCTGGCTCCCTGCGCGTGCGGAGCGGACGCCCGGGCATCGATTACACGGGACCCGACGTCTTCGTGCTGGTGGGAAATCCAGAAGGGCTTCTATGCGGAATTCGCGTCGAATCGCGCTGATCGTCGTGACCGCCGGCGCGCTCGGGCTCGTACGCGGCGCGCTCGCGCCCGTGCGGGACGTTACGGCTGCGCCTGTCACACGCGACCTGGCGGCGCGCTCACGGCCGATCCGCGGCGCGCAGCGTGAGGCGCAAGCGCGGGCGCATCCAGTGCAGGGACTGCCGCAGAATTCCCTCGAGCGGGCTGTGCTCTCCAGCGGATCGATCCCGGCTCCCGGCACGCCGGCAGACGACGCGCGAGAGATGCTGCCGGAGAGCAGCGTCCGGCCGATGGCTGCGGAGTCGGATGGGGGGGCTTCGTCCTTGCCGTTGCCCCAGCTCGATCGGCTGGCCGTGTCCGCCGGTGCGGTGACGGCCTCGGTCACGGGATGGGATCCCGCAGCGCCGCGAGAACTGACACTTTGGCGTGTCGACGAAGACCGCTCTGCACGCCTCGCGACGACACAGAGCGGGCAAGGTGGACGCTTCCGTTTCCCCGAGATCGCCCTGGGTCGCCGCGAGGTCGCCGTCACCGCCGGCGACGCCAGGCCACAGGACGGCGACGCGCGCCTGCGTCTACCGGATCCCATGCTGGTGTCTCCCGGCGCGCAGCCCTTTGAATGAGGAGGAAGAACATGCGACGCGTACGAATGATTCTGCTGCTGGCGGCAGGGATCGGGATCGGCTGCGACCAGACCCCGGCCGTGGCCTGGCGCGCGCCGCTGGCGGCCGCGCAGCGCACGTGGATGCCGCTCGACCTGATCTTCGACTTCGTCGCGCAGAATGCCATCGCAGGCACGATGCGCGTCACATTGAATGGCAACGACGTGACGCGCCTCTTCTCGGTCGAAGCGCCCGTGAACGGAAGGACCGTTGCCCACGCCAGCGACGTATGGGGGCCGGGGCTCGTGGCCCCCGGCGCCAACGTGTTGCGGGCAGAGGTCGGCTATCCGCAGGTCACGTACTTTCAGGAGATCTCGTTCACGACCGTGGGCGATCCCTATGCCGACGCAGTCACCGCCTTCGTGCCGGGAGCGGGCGGAGGCTTCGGCCAGAGCGGGCTTCCCGGCAAGGTGATCGGCCCGCCGCTGGGTGGTGGCGTCTTCGGCGGCGGTCTCGATGTGGTCTCGCTCGGCGCGTCCGGCCGCATCGATCTCAGCTTCGCGAACAACGTGATCGTGAACGGCACTGGAAACGATTTCACGGTCTTCGAGAATGCGTTCCTGAGCATTGGCGCGTACTCGATCACAGGCCCGCCGTTCGCGGAGCCGGGACGGGTGAGCGTGAGCCAGGACGGTGTCCGCTGGGTTGCCTTTCCCTGCGCGATGACCTCGCCGCCCTACTACCTGGGCTGCGCTGGCGTGTTTCCCGTCCTCGCCAACTCCGGCAACGCCAGCTCGCCCCACGCCTCGGTCCTGACGACGACACCGATCGCGGATCTCGTCGGCGCGAGCGTCTTCAGCTTCAAGCTGCCGGACGGTGCCGGCGGCGACTCCTTCGATCTCGGTGCGGTCGGGCTTGCGTGGGCCCGCTACGTGCGGATCGAGGCCTCGTCGTCGGCGACGGGGCCCGAGGGTACGGACAACGCGCGCTTCGATCTCGATGCCGTGTCGGCCGTGAATTCCGCGCCGGCGACGGATGCGAACGGAAACGGGATCCCGGATGCGGTGGAGTAAGTCAATGTCGTCGCGCAGGCCTCGCATTTGCCTCCGTGCGGCCTGGCTCGTCGTGGCGGCATTTCTTTTCGGGGCCGGCACGGCCGCGGGAGAGCCCTACGTAGCCGCGCTGCCGCCGCGGGCGCGCGAGGATGCAATGCCCGGCGGCGTTCCCTTCGAAGAGCGCCTCGCCGAGATCCGCCGGCGCATCCAGGCGGTGCTGGTCTATCCGCCGCTGGCGCGCCGCCGCGCAGTCGAGGGCGAGAGCGAGATCGCCTTCGAGATCGTGCCGGGCGGGGCCCCGGCCGGCATCGAGCTCGTCCGGTCCTCAGGGAGCACGTTGCTCGACGCAGCCGCGCAGCGCGCCGTGCTCGCCGCGGCGCCGCTGCCGCCGGTTCTGGGGCGGCTGCGGGTACCCGTGCGCTTCGAACTGGACGCGTTCGAGCCTACAGTGCCTTGAGCTCAGTCCGCAGAGCGGCGAGGAGACGGTCCACGTTCTCCTGCCGCGCATTCTCGCCCATGAGGCCGATGCGCCAGATGCGGCCGGCCAGCTTTCCGAGCCCGCCGCCGACTTCGATGCCGTGCCGATCGAGCAGACGGCGGCGCAGCGCAGCCTCGCCGTGACTGCGCACGAGCTCCGGCAGCGTCACCGAGGTGAGCATCGGCAGCCGGTGCTGCGGGGCCACGAGCGGCGCGAAGCCCAACGGCTCGAGCCCCGCCACGAGCCCTTCTGCCGCGCGGCGGTGTCGCTCGAAGCGCGCAGGCAGGCCTTCTTCTTCCACCAGCCGCAATGCTTCCAGCAGGCCGAAGATCGCCGAGATCGGCGCCGTATGGTGGTAGACGCGCTCGCTTCCGTAGTACGCGGAGAGCAGCGAGACGTCGAAGTACCAGCTCTGTACCCGCCGGCTGCGCTTGCCGACGCGCTCGAGCGCCCGCGGGCTGAAGCTCGCCGGCGAGAGTCCGGGCGGG
>CAYGXT010000330.1:0-4166 GCA_964353695.1 uncultured Myxococcaceae bacterium | reverse complement strand
TCCGACTCTTCCCCTATCGCAGCAGCGGCCTGCCCACGCTGCCCGTGACGTGCATCTCGGTGGTGCCGTCCTGCGCGAAGCGGAGGCCCGTTCCGGCGAGCATGGGCCTCAGCGACGGATCGACGACCTTCATCTGGAGCTGGAGGTCGAGGGGCGCGCTTGTGACCATCGGCGATTGGCCGACGTTGCCCGTGATGCGTGCCGTCAGCATCGGGCCCTGCAGATCGATGTCGACGTTTCCGGCCAGGGATGCGTCCGTGAGCTCGGTCTTCGCCGCGAGCGTCTCGAAGGGCAGCGCCACCGGGAAGCCGGGCAGGGCGATCGAGCCTTGCTTCGCCGCGAGGTCGATCGTGCCGCGCGGCCCTGCGGGCGTGTTGTGGAGGTCCACGTCGGCGCTGGCCATGCCGTCGAGCGAGAGGCCCGGAAGCGCGGTGTCGAGCGGGAGCTTCGCGAGATCGACGTCTTCGAGCGTACCGTCGAAGCCGGGCTCAGCCCCGAGCACGAGCGTGCCGACAGCGCGTCCCTGGGCAGCCAGGACGTCGATGTGGAAGGCGGGCCGCCCCCGTAGCCACGAGCTAGACCACGCGAGCCGCGCCTGCGCGTCGTCGAAGCTGAGACGCCGTCCGTCGGCGAAAGCGACGTCGAGCTTCGTTGCTCGAAGGCCCGGCCCGAGGAGGGTCAGCGTGGGCCCGAAAGTGTCCATCCGGATCTGCGCGCGCAGGGCCAGGCTCGCCTTCGAGGCCACGACGTCACGAATCCGGTCGTAGGGGAAGCCGGTCGCGACGAAGAAGAGCGTGAGCAGCACGGCGCCGACCGGGATGCCGACATGCTGCAGTCGGCGCAGGGCAGGGCTCGGAAGCGCGGTCGTCATCTTAGACGGCCTCGAAGGAAGAGACGGTGAAAGTGACGTCGAGCAGCTCCGGATTGTCCGTACGCGTGCGCAGGCGCAGGTTCCTGATCGAGAGCGGCTGCGGCGCGGTCTCGACCTGCTGCAGGTAGGCGACCGTCTGCGCCAGGGTCACCCCTTTGAGCACGAGCTGCACCCGGGTCTCGCGGTAGCGATCGCTCGAGCCGGCGGCCTGCGGCTCCATGGATTCGACCTTTACCGAGGAGTTCCGCGCCAGGGTTTCGAGGGTCGTGAGCAGGTTGCTGCTCGGGCCCTGCTGGATCCGCTGCTCGACGCCCGAGAGTGAGGCGCTGGTGCTTGCATACTCGGAGCTCAGGCGTCGGACGGCCTCGAGCTCCTGCTCGGCTGCGGCGACGCGGGCCGATGCGTCCTGACGGGCGGAGAGCACGGGGCTGACGAGGCCCAGGTAGAGAATGCTGACGGCGGCCACTGCTCCGACGGCGAGGAGCAGCAGGCGCTCGCGCAAGGTCAACGCCTGAAGCTGCGTTCGAAGGCGTCCGAGAAGCTCGTCCATCAACTCTCTCCTCTGGGCTTGCCCGTCAGCGTGACGCTGAAGGACTTGCCCCCGCGACGTGCGTCGCTCTGGATCTCGCTCACCTGCACCTGCGAGAAGCCCTCGAGCTTCGAGAGCTCTGTCTTGAGTCGCTCCACGGCCTCGAAGCTCTTCGAGTAGCCGCGAATCCGCACCACGTTGGGATCGATCCCGACCTCCTCGAAGACGACGTCGAGATCGGAGGGCACCTGGGCCGAGAGTGCGGTGAGGATATCGAGGGCCGAGAGATTGGCGGCGTTGACGCCAAGGAACTCCGCCCGGTCGTGGGCGGACTTCAACGCCTCGCGCAGGGCGGCGATCACGTTGGAGGGCAGGGCCTTTCCGGGAAGGACCGACGCGTACTCGCCGGCCACGATCTGCTGGATCTGCCTGGCGCGGCGGGACTGCACCGCGATCGAAGTGCCGATCGAGAGTACGAGCAGCACCAGCGCCAGCGCGGCGAGCCGCCCTGTCCACACGAACTCCTGGCTGACGGCACGTAGATCGCGCCGGTAGGCCAGATTCTCCTGGCGAAAGTTCATCTGCGTGCGCGCTTGGAAGCTGCCGCGCAGCGCGAGCGCGAGGGCGGGCGTGTAGATCAGCGGGTCGCCGCCGGCGAGTACGCTGGCGCCGCCGACGACCGCTGACACGTCGATGCGCGCGGTCGCGATGCCCGTCCGCTGTGCAAGATGGAGGTCGAGCTGTGGCAGCCTCGCCGTGCCGCCGAACAGCGTGATCTCATCGAGCCGGGCCACGGCCGGGCCTCCGAGCAGAGGCTCGAGGGCGGAGAGGGTGCGAACGATCTCGCGCACGAGCCGGTCGAGCACGGCCAGCGCGGCAGGGGAGTTCGCCTCGCCGCTCTCGCCGAAGATCCCGAGCTCGCACTTCTGGCGCTCGGCCTCCGCCTCCGAGCAGCCGCGCTCTTTGGCGAGAGCCTGCGTGAGGGCGAGCCCGCCGAGCTGGATGGTGCGCGTCGAGACGACACGCCCGTCGAGGCTCAGGCTGAACGTGCTCTTACGGTGGCCGAGGTCGAGTAGCAGGCGCGTGCCCGGGAGCGGCAGGAGCGCGGACAGGTTGCCGAGCACGAGACCGTCGGCCTCTACCACGCGCGGCTCGAGGTCTGCCTCGCGCAGCAGTCGGAGCAGCTTCACGACCTCGGTGCGAGGCGCCACCGTCGCCAGAATCTCAGAATGCTGGCGATCGCCGCCCACGCGCTCCCAGTCGACGAAGACGTCTTCCAGATCGAAGGGCAGCTGCCCCTCCACCTCGAACGGGACTGCCTGCGAGAGGCGCTTGCCGTCGCGGAATGGAAAGGTGAGGCGGCGGCTCGACAACCTGTCTCCCGGAAGCGCGCAGACCACATGCTCCTTCGGCAGAGCGTAGGCGCGTGCGAACTCGCGCAGGCGCTCGTCGAGTGGGTTGCCTTCCTCGTCGCCGAGGGGCAGCGTGCGCTGTTGCACGACCACGAGGCCCTGAAGGGTCTGGTGCAGCTCGACCGCCTTTACCCCGTGGCTTCCGAGGTCGAGTCCGAGCACGCGTCGTATCACGATGGCCATGGCATCCCTCACTCCACCTGCCACGAGAGCAGGAGTGGATTGTCCGGCTTCGAGCGGTCCACCACCGCTTCGACGCTGCGGCGGACCTGACCCACGCGGGCCTCGGCCAGCACCGTGAACACGTCGGTCTTGAACGTCGGCGGGGGGAAGATCTCCCCTTCGACCGCGCCGCTCAGCGGACTGCAGGACGGGTTCTGGGCCTCGTCTGCGCAGAGCACTTCCCCATTCTCGCGGGCCTTGAGCACGCGGCGCACGGCCTCCTCGTTGGCCAGCTCGAAGTCGGTCCCGACGCCGTGGAAGAGAATCCCGAGCACGTGCGGAGGAGCGGTGTTCGGATTGATGCCATCGGCCTTCGCATAGGGATAGACCGTGACGTAGTGCGAGAGCGCCTCGACCAGCGGGCCGTCGAAGCCCTGCACCAGGCGCAGCTCGCCCAGCGAAAGGAGAGGGCGGTTCGGCGCCTCATAGGGAAGCTTCTGCTGCTGGTAGTAGTCGTTCTCGCGGCCGCCCTTTTGGCCGGTCTCGTCCTCGTCCATGTAGTCGAGCAAGTTGCGCGCGAGCTCGTCGGCGTCGTAACGATTCTGCTCCGGCCGGCCGGGCATGTCGTCGATCACCTTCTTCAGCAGCTCCACGAGATAGAGCTCGGCATTCTTGCGGGGAGCCCCCTTTTCGAGAAGTGCATTCAGGTTGAGGTGCGCACTCGAGTCCTCGATGTGCAGGCGCAGGCTGGCATCGTCGGCTGCCGGCACCTCGACCGCGCCGGCGCGCGACCAGACGTCGAGGAGTGTCTCGCTGCGGAAGCCGTCCGCTTCCTCGCCGAGGCGGTCCTCGAGCAGCAGCGCGATCGCGAGCCGGATGCCGCCGCGGGCAAGAGACTCTGCCTCGGCCGCCTCGTCGCGGTGGCGTGCGATCATGGCGTCTACCGTGGCGCGACGCAGGAAGGTCGCGATGGCGCCGGTCAGCAGCAGCACGAAGACGAGCACCACCACGAGCACGATGCCGCGCTCTCCGCGTGCGCCGCTCATCGGCAGCCTACGAGGTTGAGGCCGGGAGGAATGTTCGCCGAGAAGTCGCGGAAGCATTGGCCGCCGATGGCTGACAGGATCCCCTGGATCTGCGGGAATTGCTGCACCACGCCGGGGTTGATCGACAGGCATTGAGCGACCGTCAT
>CAYGXT010000329.1:0-4166 GCA_964353695.1 uncultured Myxococcaceae bacterium | reverse complement strand
CGCCACCTCCACGGCAGTGTCGTCCGGAGCGCGTACCGTCAGCATCGACACCTGACGCCGAATCCGCTCGGCCACCACCCTGGCTCCCGCGAGCGGCGTATCCGTCAGCACGACGCAGAACTCTTCGCCGCCGTAGCGACCCGCGAAATCACCTGCGCGAAACGTCGTCCGCAGCAAACGCCCGACTCCTTCGAGCACCGCATCTCCGATCCGGTGCCCGAAGGAGTCGTTGACGCGCTTGAAGTGGTCGAGATCGAGCATCAGGACGCAGAGCGGCTTGCGATGCCGCCGCGCGCGCTCCATTTCTTCGTGCAGCCGCTCGAGCAGCGATCTCCGGTTGCAGGCGCCCGTGAGCTCGTCGATGCTTGCCGAACGTCGCAGCTGCTGCTCCTCCGCCACGCGCTTCATGGCGCCCTGGATCGCCCGGCGCAGCGATTCGGCCGTAACGGAGCTCTTGACCAGGTAGTCCTGCGCACCGCGCTTCATGGCCTGGACGGCGATCATCTCGTCGCCGCCCCCGGTCAGCATCACGACCGGAATCTTACCCTCGCCGTGCCTGAGCCGGAGCGCCGAGAGAAAGGCGAGCCCGTCGCTATCGGGAAGCTGGTAGTCGAGCACGATGCAGTGCGGCTCGGCCACCGCGATGCGTTCGAGCGCCTCCTCCGCGGTCTCGGTCTCCGCAATGATGTGCTCCTGGTCGAAGCCGCGTGCGATCATACGGCAGTAGAGCTCCCGGTCCTCCCGGCAGTCATCCACGATCAGGATGCGAAGCGGTGTGCGCTGTACGCTCATCAGGGCCCCTCTCTTTCGGGCGTCGGAAGACGTGCGACGCCGAACCAGAAATCCTCGAGATGCTGAAGCGCCGTCACGAGGCCGTCCACGCCGACGGGCTTCTGCACGTAGCCATTGGCGCCGGCGCTGTAACAGGCATCGACATCACGGCTGTCTCCCGACGTGGTGAAGATGACGATCGGAATCGAGCGCAGTGGCTCGTTCGACTTGATCTCGGTGAGGACTTCCCGCCCGTCGGTGCCGGGCAGGTTGAGGTCGAGGAGCACGAGCGCGGGGCGCGGTGCCGTGCCCCGCTCGCCGAAGCGGCCCCGCCGGTAGAGGTAGTCGAGGGCCTCGTCTCCGTCGGCGCAGTGTACGATCGGGTGCTCGCAGCCCGTCTTTCGCAACGCCCGCAGCGTCGCCTCCAGGTCCTCCGGACTGTCCTCGACGATCAGCAGCGTTCGATTCCAGCGTCCGTCCATCGTTCAGCTTTCCTTGCACAGGGTAAAGAGAAAGGTGCTGCCCTCACCGAAGGTCGACTCGATCCACACGCGCCCGCCGTGACGCTCCACGATCTTCTTCACGATCGTGAGGCCCATACCCGTTCCGCCGCGGAAGCGGTCCCGCCCGTTCAGACGCTTGAGAATCCGAAAGGCGGACTCGAAGTGCCGCTCGCGGATTCCGATTCCGTTGTCGCGCACGTAGAACACGGGCGGCCCTTGCCGCCCGGACGGCGACACAGCTTCCGAACGGACGCCGATCTCGATCCAGCACTCGGGTTTCTCGTTGTATTTGATGGCGTTCTCGATCAGGTTGCGGAAGATCTCGGCAACCAGGACGCCGCTGCAGACGATTGCCGGAAGCCGTTCCGGTAGCCTCATCTCGACGCTCCGCTCGAGCAGCGTGACTTGTAGGGACTCGATCACCTCGCAGACGACGGCGTGGAGGTCCGTCCGCGTCATGCTGAGCTCTGCACGCCGCAGTCGGGAGAACTCGAGGAGGGCGTCGATCATGGCGGTGAGGCGATCGGCGAGCCGAGAGAGCGTCTCGAGACGCCCCGTACCCTCCGGGTCGAGCTTGTCAGCGTAATCTTCGAGCAGGAAGTGGGCGTAGTTGTGGATGCCGCGCAGCGGCTCCTTGAGATCGTGAGACGCCACGTAGGCGAACTCGTCGAGGTCCTCGTTGGAGCGGCGGAGCTGGTCGATCACGTCCTGCAGGGCCTTGGACGAATCGGCGAGCTCGAGGTTCGCCACCTCGAGGTGGCTCGCGTACTGCTGGAGCCGACCTTCGCCGCGCTTGCGCTCCGTGATGTCCCGGAGCACGCCACAGAAAAGGGGCTCGTCACCCGCTGGCACGCCGACCGAGTTGACCCAGATCTCGCAGGGGAAGGCCGTCCCGTCGCGCCTCTCGGCTTCGAGCTCGCGCAGCTGGCCGAGCACCATCGGCTGACCGCTTTGGAGGTAGCGGGCAAGGTAGCCGTCATGCTGCGAGCGGTGAGGCTCGGGCATCAGCACGGTGACGCTGCGCCCCACGAGCGTTCCGGGTTCCCAGCCGAACACGCGCTCGAAGGCGCGGCTCGCACTACGGATCACGCCGTCCCCGCAGATCGTGACGATGGGATCGAGGGAGGCGTCGAGGATTGCCCGCAGCCGCGCCTCGCTCCGGCGCAGCTCCGCCTCGGAATCCTCGCGTCGCTCGATGCCCCGACGAAGCGTGGCCAGGATGCGCCGCATCAGGAGCGCCGAGATGATCAGCCCTGCTGAAAATGCGGCGACACTGACCACGAGGCTTCGCTGCAGGAAGCCCTCCTCGCTCGCGAGCACGAGCTCGGACGAGCGATCGAGGGAGAGCGAGGCTGCCTCCAGGAGCTCGAGGCCGCGCAGATCCAGCGAGTTTGCCAGCACCTCGAGCCGGACGGCCTCCGTCTCGCATGCCATGTCGCAGCCATGGATCGCGCGGGAGAGGAGCGGCTCGACCTGGCTCTCCATCTCACGCACGCCGGACTCGAACGTTCCCAGCGGACGAAGCGTCCGCGCAATTTCTTCCTGGCTCCAGCCGCTGTGGAGCAGGCGGTCGCGCGCCTCGCGCAGCTCCCGCTCCATCTCCGGACCGAGCTCCTTGAAGCGGGCCACGGCGGAGGCGTACCCCTCGCGGCCGCCGGGCTGAGCCGAGCCCGCGGCGCCCAGAGCCAGCGAGAGGGCGGCACGGCGCTCGAGCTGCGTACGCACGAGCGTGCGTACCGCCGACTGAACCGCCACGTCCACCGATGCGATGCGGCCCAGCTCGCTGCTCACTGCCCGCATCTTCAGCAGGGAGTGGATCGAGTCGCCGGCAGCGAGCAACACCAGGCTGGCGACGAGGGCGAACAGGGGGATCCCAATCCTGCGCTGAAGCGCAGGCAGGCTCTCGGCGTCGTCTGCCGTCTCCCCTCGCCTCTTGCGCGACATCGACCGCCCGTGGCCCGGATCGGGCCTGCGCAACCGATCGGCAGGACGGCGGCAGGGATTGAGGGGGTGGCGGAAAAGACCCGTGTCGCGGCAGCAGGAGCCTCGGGGTAGGCTTCTCCCATGCTGGTCTTCCTCGCGCACGTTCTCGTCACGGCCGCGCTGCTCCTGCTCGTGGCCAACCTGGTCAAGAACTTCGACATCGAGGACACGACGTCGGCCGTGCTGGCCGCCGTCGTCCTGGGTCTCGTGAACGCCTTCGTGCGACCTGTCGCCATCGTGCTCACGCTCCCGCTCACGCTCATGACGCTCGGTCTCTTCCTGCTGGTGGTGAACGGCCTGATGCTGAAGCTGGTCGCGGCGATCGTGCCGGGCGTCAAGATCGAGGGCTTCCTCCCGGCAGTCTGGGCGAGCGTGCTGCTCTCGATCTTCAACCTGGGCGTGGAGATGGCCTTCGGACCGGGCTGGTAGCCCCGCGAGGGATCAGCCCGCCCGTTCGAGCCCGAAGCTCAGCAGCGCCTGCGCCGCACGCGCACCGTCGATGGCGGCACTCATGATGCCTCCGGCGTAGCCAGCCCCCTCGCCGCATGGGAAGAGGTTGGAGAAGCCGCGCGCACGGAAGCTCTCCGGATCGCGCGGCAGGCGCAGAGGGCTGGAACTCCGCGTCTCGAGGCCGACGAAGACGGCCTCGGGCCCGGCGTAGCCCGGAAGCTGGCGATCGAAGCGCGCGAGCGCCCGCGCCAGCGCCGCGTAGACAGGCGGTGGCAAGAGCCGATCGATGCGGGCGGGCCGCGTGCCGAAGCGGTAGCTGGTGCGACCGATCGTGCGGCTCTCGCGGCCGGCCAGGAAGTCCTGCACCCTCTGCGCAGGCGCCGTGTAGTCGCCGCCGCCGGCCTCGAACGCAGCCCGCTCCAGGCTCTCCTGCAACGCGACGCCATCAGAGATTCCGTC
>CAYGXT010000328.1:0-4169 GCA_964353695.1 uncultured Myxococcaceae bacterium | reverse complement strand
GGTGGTGGAGGCGATCCGGTTGCACGAGCGCGTGAGCGCGTCCGGCGCGAAGCGGCGCGCGCTCGAGCTCTTCGAGCAGGTGGGCATCCCCGACCCGGAAGCGCGCTTCGATGCGTACCCGCATCAGCTCTCCGGCGGCATGAAGCAGCGCGTGATGATCGCCATGGCACTCGCCATGCGGCCGCGCCTGCTGATCGCGGACGAGCCCACCACGGCCCTCGACGTCACGATCCAGGCGCAGATCCTCGATCTGATGCGTCAGCTCCGGGCGGAGCTCGGCACCGCGATCCTGCTCATCACCCACGACCTCGGTGTCGTGAACGAGCTGGCCGACCGCGTCTCGGTGATGTACGCGGGCCGTCTGGCGGAGAAGGGGGAGCGCGAAGAAATTCTTGGAGCCCCGCGGCATCCGTACACGCAGGGGCTGCTGCGCTCGATGCCCGCGCGTGCGCGGCATGCGGAGCGCCTTGCCGAGATCCCCGGGATCGTGCCGAGCGTCGGGGAGTGGCCGAGCGGCTGCCGCTTCCGTACGCGCTGCGAACGTGCCTTTGCCCTTTGTGCGGAGGCGGATCCCGGCCCGGTTCGGCTCGGGGCCTCCCAGACGGCCTTTTGCCATGCGGTCGCGCGCGAGCAGGGGATGGCGTGAGCGTGCCTTCGGAGACCGGGCAGATCGGGGCGCCGCTGCTACGGGTGGAAGGGCTGCGCACCTGGTTTCCGATCCGTGGCGGCGTGATGCGGCGCTTGCGGGGTTGGGTGCGGGCGGTCGATGACGTGGGCTTCACGGTCAAGGTGGGCCAGACGCTCGCGTTGGTGGGCGAGTCGGGCTGCGGCAAGACGACCGTGGGCCGCTCCTGCCTGCGCCTGATCGAGCCCCAGGCCGGGCGCATCCTGTTCGAGGGTTGCGACCTGCTCAGCCTCGATCGCCGCGCGCTACACCCCTACCGGCGCAATCTCCAGATCGTATTCCAGGATCCGATGGCCTCCCTCGACCCGAGGCTGCGCGTGCGCGACATCGTGGCCGAGGGTTTGGAGGCATTCGGCATCGGCGCAGGCGAGAGCGAGCGTACCGATCGCGTCGCGGAGCTGCTGCGCCGCGTGCAGCTCGACCCCGCCCAGATGTGGCGCTACCCGCACGAGTTCTCGGGTGGCCAGCGCCAGCGTCTGTGCATCGCTCGGGCGCTGGCGCTCTCGCCGAAGCTCCTCGTCTGCGACGAGGCGGTCTCGGCTCTCGACGTCTCGATCCAGGCGCAGATCCTGAACCTGCTGCGCGACCTGCAGGACGAGCTCGGCCTTGCCTACCTGTTCATCACGCACGATCTCCGGGTGGTTCGCTACCTCGCCCACGACGTGGCCGTGATGTACCTCGGCCGGATCGTGGAGCAGGGCAGTACCGAGCGCGTCTTTACGGATCCGCAGCATCCCTACACGCGCGCTCTGCTCTCGGCGATCCCGTCGATCGATCCTTCGCGGCGCTCGGTGCGCGTGCGGCTGCAGGGCGACGTTCCTTCGCCTGCCCGTCCTCCCGAGGGCTGCCGCTTCCACACGCGCTGCCCCGAGGCCTTCGCACGCTGCAGCGCTCAGGCCCCGGCCCTCTACCCCGTGCCGGGCGGCCACAGTCGCTGCTTGCTTGCCGAGGAGGGCGCAGCGCTCAGAGAGAGCCCGGCCGCGGTTGCAGCGTCGACCGAAAACGGCGCTTGACACCCCAGGCCGGCCGGGCGACGCTCGAAGATTCGGTAATGGAGGCGAAGCCAGCGCATGCGTCTCGAATACACCTTCGAGCTCTCCAGCTGCGAAGTGGCGCGGTTCTCGGTGGAGGCGGTCGAGGGCATCGGCAAGCTGTTTACGCTGGCGACGCTGATCCTGAACGTGCTCGAGACGCGCCCGAGCGTGGAGCTCGTCTTCCATGGCCTCAATCCCGAGGATCCGGGCCGCAAGATCGACGCCTTCAAGGAGATCGTCGGGAGCTGCGCGAGCGCGCGCGGCATCGCCTACGAGCTCGGCAACGGCGGCCGCGTCCCGGGCAGCTCCATCACCTTCCAGTGGATCGTCATCCGGCGCGACCCGATCTGATTCGGCGCGATGCTGCGGGTGGGGTCGGGGTTGGGGCGGCCCGCTCCGGCTCGTGGCGGCTTTGGCGCGCGACCCGCGGCCCGTTTCGGGATAGCCTCCGCCGCGTCTTCCAGGGAGGAGCGCGATGAAGCAGTTCCGGGGCAGGATCGCCGTCGTGACGGGCGGCGGCACGGGCATGGGGCGCGAGCTCGCGAAGCAGCTCTCGGCCGACGGCTGCCACGTAGCGATCTGTGATGTCTCGGCCGAGCACATGGCCGAGACGAAGGCCCAGTGCGAGCGGCAGGCGCCGCCGGGGACGCGGGTCACGACACACCTCTGCGACGTGTCGGACGAGCGGCAGGTGCTCGCCTTTCGCGACGCGGTGCAGCGAGAGCACGCGACCGACCACGTGCACCTGCTCTTCAACAACGCAGGCGTGGGCGGCGGCGCGAGCCTTTTCACGAACGAGCGCGAGGAGTGGGACCGCACCTTCGCGATCTGCTGGGGAGGCGTCTACTACGGAACGCGCGCCTTCCTGCCGCTGCTGGTGGCGAGCCGCGAGGCCCACCTCGTGAACACGAGCAGCGTGAACGGATTCTGGGCCGTCCTCGGGGTCAATATTCCGCACACGGCCTACAGCGCTGCCAAGTTTGCGGTGAAGGGCTTCACCGAGGCGCTCATCACCGACCTGCGTTTGAACGCGCCGCACGTGAAGGTCTCGCTCGTGATGCCCGGCCACGTGGGCACGTCGATCGTGATGAACAGCGCAGCAGTGCTCGGCCGCCCGAGCCCGAAGGAGATGACGGCCGAGGATCTACTCCCGGTGCGCGACCAGATGGCGCGGCTGGGCATCCCCCGCGACGCCCTCAGCGACGACCAGCTTCGCGCAGCGCTCCAGAAGATCGGCGAAGACTTCCGCGACAAGGCGCCGCTCACCGCCGCCGCAGCCGCTGCCATCATCCTCGACGGCGTGCGCGCGGACGCGTGGCGCATCCTCGTGGGCGAGGACGCGAAGGCCCTCGACCGCATGGTGCGCGCTGCGCCCGAGCAGGCCTACGAGCCGGACTTCATGAGCAAGCTCCAAGCCGGTGGACACTTCGATCTGTCGCTGCAGCCGAAGGAGTGAAGCGCCGCCTGCGCGAACGCGCGGGCCCTCCTTTTGGGCGCCACGCGTAGGAGGCTGAGCCCACACGCTCCCCTGAATGCGCCGTCCGCTGACGACTACGAGCTGGCTTCGCAGCCTTGGCCGCTCCAGCGATGCTGCCGCGCGAGGCTCTCGCGGACCACGGCAGTGCGCGCCGCGCGTGCGCCGGCGGTAAAGCGCAGCGCCTGCGCGTAGCGCGCGAAGAAACGCTCGCGGGCCGCGATGTCGAGGGCATCGCCGACGGAGGCGTTGAGCTGTGCCAGCGCGCGCACGCGCGAGGAGTCCGGGAGCCGGTCGAAAAAGCGTACGCCTTCGAGGTCGATCAGGCGCGCCTCGAAGCCGCGCGGCGAGGGGCGTAGCAGCACATTGCTGGTCTTGAGGTCGCCGTGATCGACGCCGGCGCGATGCAGCAGGAGTAGCAGACCGAGCAGGGCGTCGAGAGCAGCGGCTCGCCGGTTGGAGGGCGCGGATTCGAGCACGTGGTTCGCCCCTTCGTCGGGGCGCAGATCTTCGAGCAGCGCGAGGGAGCGCACGGGCAGGCCGAAACGGCGCCACTCGAGGTAGGCAAGTGGAGTTGCGGAGCCCACGGCGAGAATCTGCAGGCCGTGTCCGGCCTCCCAGGCGCGCCGGGCCGGTGAGCCGCGCAGGCGGTCTGCCAGCGCGCGGCCGAGCCCCCGGTGGCGTGACTCCTTCGACACCATCCGGTGTCCATCGACCTCGAGACCGCAGACGGCCCCGCGGCCGTCGCGCTCGAGGACGCGCGGGTCTCCGGCGGCGAGCGCCGCCTCGTGGGCTTCGAGGGCTGCTGCAACGGCCGTCTCGCAGACCGCGCGCTGGCGCAGGCCGTGAGCCCCGGCGACGGCAATGGCCGCGAAGGCGCGGCCCTCGCGCAGGGCGTGGCGGCGCCGGCTCGAGGCGTGGAGGCGGGTGCGCTGCCGGGCTGGGATGCCGGCGTGACTGGCCCCGTCTGCGGGGC
>CAYGXT010000327.1:0-4176 GCA_964353695.1 uncultured Myxococcaceae bacterium | reverse complement strand
CTTCTGGTTGACGGCGTTGTCTTCGGCCACGAGCACGTGGCCCGTATGCCTGGCGCGACGAGTGCCGGGAGCCAGGCTCGACTCGAGCGCAGCCGCTTCCGCCAGATCGAGCCGGACGATGAACATCGAGCCGCGCCCGAGTTCGCTTCTCACCTCGATCGTGCCGCCCATGAGCCGCACCAGATCGCGGGAGATGGCGAGGCCGAGGCCCGTCCCGCCGAAGCGGCGGCTCGTCGAAGCATCGGCCTGGGCGAACTTCTCGAAGATGCTCTCGAGATGCTCCGGCGCTACCCCGATGCCCGTGTCTTCGATGCGGATCTCGATCGGTGTGCGCGCTCCGGTGATCGTCCCTACGCAGACTTCGATCGTCACGTGGCCTCGCTCCGTGAACTTGAGGGCGTTCGCGGTCAGGTTCATGAGCACCTGACGCACGCGAGCGGGATCACCGACGTAGAAGCGCAAGCCGGTGTCGGGAAGACGACACTCGAAAGCGAGACCCTTCTCTTGCGCGCGGACGTGCAGCAGCCGCGTCACGTCCGTGACCACCTGGAAGAGATCGAAGGGCACCTGCTCGATTTCGAGGCGCCCGGCCTCGATCTTCGAGGAGTCGAGCACGTCGTTCACGATCTGAAGCAGCGCGTTGGCGGCGCTGCTCGCGGTCTGGGCGAGATCCCGCTGCTCGGGGCTGAGATCGGTGTCGAGCAGGAGCTCCGTCATGCCCATGACGCCGTTCATGGGCGTTCGGATCTCGTGGCTCATGTTGGCGAGAAACTCGCTCTTGGCCCGGCTCGCGTGCTCCGCCTGTCGCCGCGCTTCGTCGAGGGCACGGTTCGACCCCTCGAGGGCCCGATTGGCGGACTCCAGACCGCATACCGCCCGGCGGTTCATCGCCTCCCACAGGATGCCGAACCCACACATCAGCAGGGTCAGGACAACCGTCCAGCTGGCGTGGAGGACCACCATCGATTCCGGCGACGGCCGGTTCGGGATCGGGATGCCGCTCGCGATGCGCCAGGTCAGCCAGAGGTCGAAGCCACAGAGGGCGATCGTCCAGAGAATCGCCGCGCGGCGACCCAGGATCAGCGCCACGACGAGCGGAATCACGATCGAGCCGTAGCCCGCGGGCAGGCCGATCCCGCCGGTGCGGTACGAGATCAGGGCGAAAGTCGAGATGAGCAGCGCCGCGGTCAGATGCTCCATCAGCCGCGTGACGCCGCGTTGACGAACCCTGAGCAGGATCGCGACGAGGCACGGCACGGTCGCGGCCAGGAGCGCCGTCGCCAGCCAATCGCCGTGGGAAGCCAGCCGCGCCGCGCGCAGGGGAAGCAGCGCGATCGTGGCGAGAAGGATTACGGTGGCTACGCGCGCTCGGAGCAGCGGGCCCGGGCCGCTCTCACGGACGCGTCGTGACAGGAAGCGGTCGAGGATGGAGAGCTCTTCCTCCGGGCTTCCAGCTCCTGCGTGCGTCTCCACGCGCAACTCCTCCAGCGGGCCGCCGCCCCGTCGTCTACGAGTGAATCGGGCTGCGGCGGCAGGGGCTTGAGGCAGGAGCCTGCCGACGTCACCCCCCAGTCTCCACGCGGCGAGCGCCTTCTCGTGCCCGGATCTGCTGGCGAGCGCGCAGCGTTCGTAGCCGCAGGCGCGGCAGCGTCGGGGCGAGCGTCGGATCGGCCGCGATCGCGGCGCGCAGGGCGCGCGCATCGGGGATCGCCGCTCCACCGGCGATGATCCGGTTGTAGTAGCCCTCGATGCCGATCGACACGCCACCCCCGTAGAGATCGAGCAGCGTGCGCGCCGCGGCGGATGCCTCGCAGATCGTGTTGCTGACCAGCAGCCCGCCGCGCGCCACTCGCGCGGCGGCGAGTCGGAGCCCCGGCTCGGGCAGCCAGTCGGGCTTGCGTACGCTTCTTGCGGGGCCCACGAAGATGTCGTCGAGTACGGCGTCGAAGCGGCCCCGCTCCCGAGACAGAAACTCTCGCGCGTCGGCGATCACCACTTCGAGCCCGAGCGCATCGAGGTCGAACCAGCGCCGCGCCAGCTCCACGACCTCGCGGTCGAGTTCGACGCCGACGATGCGTGCCTTGGGTGCGAGCGCCCGAACGATGCGCGCCGCACTCCCGCCGCCCAGCCCGAGCAGCAGAATGCTGCGCCGGCGCGCGGGCGGAAGCGCCAGCACCGGAGCGGCGAGCGCATCCCATACCGACCCCGTCGTCACCTGCCCCGGCCGGTAGAGGGATGCAAACGTGCCGTCCACGAGGAGCTCGCGACCGCGGGCGCCATCGCGGACGACGAGGTGCGCAGCCGAACCCCGGCGCCGACGACCGGCAGCAAGAACGCGCATACACTCCCCCCATGAACGATCCCGGGCCTGCGCCGCCGACTGTCGTCGCCCTCGCGTTGCCCGTCCCCGTCGACCAGATCTTCGATTATGCAGTGCCGCCGGCGCTGGCGGCCAGCGCCGAGGCCGGACGCCGCGCGATCGTACCCTTTGGCACGCGCCGTATGGTGGGCGTGATCGTCGGGCCCGGCACGAGCGACATGGCCGCCGGGGTAAGGCTGCGATCGATCGAGAGCATCGTGGATTCGCGGCCTGTACTCTCGGCCGAGCTGCTGGCGGTGCTGCGGGAGGAGGCCGAGGCCGTTCTCTGCCCTCTCGGTCTCGCCCTCGCAGCCGCGCTCCCCGCCGGCTCGGCGCCGCGTCCGAAGCGCAGCTGGCTGCCGACCGACCGCGGCGAGGAGGCGCTGCGCACGGGCGCCCTGCCCCCGGCGCTGCGCTCGCTGATGCAGGCGCTCACGCACGGACGCACGCCCCGAACCGCCGCCGATCGGCGGCTGCTGCGCTCCCTCGAGCGCGACGGGCTCGTTGCGTCGGCCGACGCGGTGTCGGCGCCGCGTGCCCGCGAGGCCCACGTACGGGTCGCCTCGCTTGCGCCGGGCGTCGATGTCGACGCTGCGAGCGCAGGGCCCCTGGCGCGTGCGCCGCGCCAGCTCGCTTTGCTTCGCCTGCTGGGCGAGGGCCCGCTGGCGCTTCCGGACCTGGAAGTGCGGCTTCCGGACTCTGCCGCTGCACTGCGAGCACTCGCCGCGCGCGGCCTCGTCCTCTTCGAAGAGCGCGCGACGCCGCGCGACGTGCTCGGCGCGTCGTTCGAACCAGGCGGCCGCTTCGAGCTCTCGCCAGATCAGGCCGAGGCCACCGCGGTGCTACGGGCCGCGGTTCGCGAGCGGAGCACGGAGACCTTCCTGCTGCACGGCGTTACGGGCAGCGGCAAGACGGAGGTCTATCTCCAGGCGGTAGACGAGGCACTTCGAGCCGGACGGCAGGCGCTTGTACTCGTACCCGAGATCACGCTCACGCATCAGATCGTGGCGCGCCTGCGCGCACGCTTCGGCGATGCGATCGCCGTGCTTCACAGCGGCCTCACGCCCGGGGAGCGCCTCGAGCAATGGGAACGCCTGCGTGCGGGCGCCACGCCCATCGCCGTCGGCGCCCGTTCCGCACTTTTTGCGCCGCTCGAGCGCCTCGGCATCATCGTGATCGACGAGGAGCACGACGCGGCCTACAAGAACGAGGAGGGCTTCCGCTACCACGCACGCGATCTCGCGCGACGCCGGGCCGCCCACGCCGGCTGCCCGGTCGTGCTGGGATCGGCGACCCCCGCTCTCGAGACGCGCTTCGCGGCAGATCGCGGACAGCTGCGTCGCCTGGTGCTGCCGCATCGGATCGGCGGCCGTCCGCTGCCGGCCGTCGAGCTGGTGGATCTCGAGCGTGCGCGCGCGTCCGCCCCGCGCGGGCGCAAGTTCATCCTCTCGAAGCCGCTGCGGCAGGCCCTTGCCGAGACGCTCGCCGCAGGCGGCCAGTCGATCCTGCTGCTCAATCGTCGCGGCTTCGCCACGAAGATCTTCTGCTTCGAGTGCGGCTTTGCGGAGCGCTGCAAGCACTGCGACATCGCGCTCGTCTTCCACGCCGAGGACGGGCGTCTGCGCTGCCATTATTGCGGCTTCGAGACGCTTCCGGCCGAGGTCTGCTCGGGCTGCGGAGCGCCGGATACGGCGCTGCTCGGCATCGGCACGGAGCGGCTCGAGGAAGAGGTGCGAACACGCTTTCCGGACGCGCGTATCGCGCGGCTCGACCGCGACACGGCCTCGAAGCGTGGCGGCACCGAGAGGATCCTGCGG
>CAYGXT010000326.1:0-4180 GCA_964353695.1 uncultured Myxococcaceae bacterium | reverse complement strand
CCTCTCTGGCGCGAGCTGGCACAGAAGGCGAAGGGCATCGGCCTCTGGAATCTCTTCCTCCCCGACACCGAGCACGGCGCGGGCCTCACGAATCTCGAATACGCGCCGCTCTGCGAGGTGATGGGCCGCAGCCCGATCGCTCCGCGCATCTTCAACTGTCACGCTCCCGATACCGGCAACATGGAGATCCTTGCCCAGTTCGCCACTCCCGAGCAGAAGGAGCGCTGGCTGAAGCCCTTGCTCGAGGGCGAGATCCGCTCCTGCTTCTCGATGACGGAGCCCGAGGTATCGAGCGCCGACCCGACCCAGCTCCAGAGCCGTGCCGTCCGCGACGGCGACTCCTTCGTCATCAACGGCCACAAATGGTTTACCTCCGGCGCCATCGGGGCAAAGGTCGCGATCGTGATGGTGGTCAGCGACCCGGATGCGGCTCCCCATGCGCGTGCGAGCATGATCCTCGTCCCGACCGACGCGCCCGGCTTCAATATCGTGCGCGCCGTCTCGGTGATGGGCCACGCCGGCGGCGGCGGACACTGCGAGATCCGCTATGACGACTGCCGCGTGCCGGCTTCGAATCTGCTCGGCCCTCTCGGCGGCGGCTTCATGATCGCGCAAGCCCGCCTCGGCCCCGGCCGCATCCACCACTGCATGCGCACCCTCGGCATGGCCGAGCGCGCCTTCGAGCTGATGTGCCGCCACGCCAACACCCGCAAGGCATTCGGCAGCATGCTCGGCGAGAAGCAGTTCGTGCAGGAGTGGATCGCCACCTCGCGCATGGAGCTCGACCAGGCGCGACTGCTCACGCTCTACACGGCCTGGAAGATGGACACCTATGGCAAGGAGCGAGCGCGGCAAGAGATCTCGATGATCAAGGTCGTGGCGCCGAACGTCTGCATGAACGTCCTCGACCGCGCGATCCAGTGCATGGGCGCCCTCGGCGTATCGGATGACACGCCCGTCGCGGCCTTCTGGCGCAACGCCCGCTCGCTCCGCATCGCGGATGGCCCGGACGAGGTCCACAAGATGGTGATCGCGCGGCGGGAACTGCGGCGCTTCGCCTAGAAATCCGGCCCGGGCGCGCGCGGCATGCGACCGGGCCTTCGCTGGGAGGTTCCAATGCGTCTCCGCCTCGCTCTCGCGCTGGCCTCGTCGCCGCTCCTGCTCGGCGGCGCTCTCGGCTGCGAGCGCCTCGTGGACGCCCAGATCGAGCGCAACCTGACGCGTGCGAAGACGAGCCTGCCGGATGAGCCCGGTATTCACGTCGTGCTCTGCGGCACGGGCTCCCCACTGGCCGATGCGGCACGCGCGGGCGCCTGCGCGGCGGTGCTCGCCGGCGGGCAGTTCTTCCTGGTGGACGCCGGTCCGGGCTCCTGGGAGCGGGTCGATCTGGCGAATCTTCCGCTGGCCCGGCTCTCGGGCGTGCTCCTCACGCACTTCCACTCGGATCACATCGGAGACCTCGGCGAGGTGATGACCGGAAGCTGGATCGCCGGCCGCTCGCAGCCCCTCGACGTCTACGGACCCGCCGGCACCACGGCGGTGGTGGACGGCTTCGTGAAAGCCTACGAGCACGACGCCGATGCCCGCACACGACATCACGGCGAGGCTGCCATGCCGCGCGCCGCCGCCGGCGCCCTCGCCCACGAGGTGGCGCTCGATCTCGATGATCCGGGCTTTTCCGAAGCCATCGTGCTCGACAGAGGCGGCCTGCGCATTACGATGTTCGCAGTCAACCACTCGCCCGTTCGGCCCGCCGTTGGCTACCGCTTCGACTACGCTGGCCGCTCCGTGGTCGTGACGGGCGACACGAAGAAGAGTGCGAGCGTCGTAAAGCATGCCACAGGGACCGATCTGCTGGTCCACGAGGCGCTGATGCCAGAGGCCGCGCTGCGCGCCTCGGCGATCGCCGCGCGCCTTGGCAACGCACGGCTCGCCAAGCTCGCCTCCGACATCCCCGACTATCACACGTCGCCGGTCGAGGCGGCGGCGGTGGCGAAGGCTGCGGGCGCGAAGAAGCTCGTGCTCACGCACCTCGTCCCGGGCCCGCAGAACTTTCTGATGCGCCGCATGTTCCTGCGCGGGGTGTCGGATGCCTACGACGGCGAGGTGGTCCTCGGCGAGGACGGGATGCGTTTCGATCTCGAGCCGCGCTGAGGCGAGCCGCGTTGAGGGGAGCCGCGTTGAGGCTCAGCGGCCGATGCGCCCCGGATCGCGCGAGAGATCCTTGGTCAGGTTCTTCTGATGCGCCTCGAGCGTGCCACCACCGATCTCGAGGAGCTTGGCGTCCCGCCACAGACGCTCCACCACGTACTCGCCCATGTAGCCGTAGCCGCCGAGCACCTGGATCGCGGCGTCAGCCGCACGCTTGCCGGCCTGCGCCGCAAAGAGCTTCGCGGCGTCGGCATCGATGCGCTGTCCCGTGGCTCTGAGATCCATGCGCCGCGCCACATCGTAGACAAAGGTCCGTGCGGCGCGGTACTCCGCGAAGCTCTCGGCGATGTAGCGCTGGATCTGCCCGTGCTCGCGCAGGGCCACACCGAAGCTCTTGCGTTCGCTCGCGTAGGCGACCATCACCTCGAGGCAGCGCTGGGCGATGCCGACCGACATCCCGGCGAGCGTGAGCCGCTCGATCTCGAGGTTTCGCATCATATGACGCGTGCCCTCGCCCTCCTCGCCGAGGCGGCTCGCTATCGGCAGGCGCACGCCGTCGAAGATCAGCTCTGCGGTGAAGGATGCGCGCATGCCGAGCTTGTTCTTCCACTTCTGCCCGAGACGAAAGCCCGGCACGCCCTTCTCGACCAGGAAGGAGCTGATGCGCCCCGGCTCCAGCGCGGCATACACGATGAAGGCGTCTCCGAGCGTATGCTCGTCGGTGCCACCGTTGGTGATGAAGGTCTTCGTGCCATCCAGCACGTACTCGGCGCCCTCGCGGCGCGCGCGCGTACGAAGCGCGAGCACGTCCGTCCCGACCCCGGGCTCCGTCATGCAGAGGCCGCCCACGATGGCCCCCGTCGCGGCGCGGGGCAGCAGGCCCGACTTTTGGAGCTCGCTCCCGTTCACGGCGAGGTTCTGCGCGAAGAGAATCATGTGGGAAAGCACCGAGAGGGCGAAGCCCGGATCGGAGGTCGAGAGCGCCTCGCAAACCTGCACGGCAGCGACCGCGTCCATCCCCGCGCCGCCGTACTCCTCCGGCAGCGTCACGCCGACCAGCCCCAGCTCGCCGGCGCGGCGGAAAAGCGGAAGGTTGAAGCGCTCGGCGCGGTCATGTTCCGCCGCCTGCGGCTCGACCTCGCGCTTCACGAACTCGCGCAACGTTTCGGCGAGAAGCGCATGCTCGGGCGTCGGGGCCAATAGGTCAAAGGAGCGCCAGGACGAGTCGGACAGGCCGGACATGGCACCTCTGCGAGGGGATCCGCCGCGCGCGGGCCCCAGGAACTCGAGAATAGCCGGCTCGACGATCTTGCGGTGCTCGAGATGAAGGAATCGTCGGTTCAGGCCGGCGCCATCGACTCCAGCAAAAACTCGGCGATCGAGCGTCGCACGGCGGCGGGCGTCGAGTAGAAGACGAGGCCGAGATCGGGGGGAATCTGGTAGGCGACCTCCGCCGGCGTCCACAGGCTTCCCGCTCGCGGCAGCGCAAACTCGAGCTCGACTTCGGTACGCAGCGTCACTGGCTCCGTGCAGCGCAGCAGGCAGCCGTTCTCCGAGAGCGAGAGGATCGAGGCCGTCCACTCGCGGCCGTCGCGCCGGCAGCGCGCCGGAAGGTGCGTCGGGACGCGGGGCGTATTGCGCGGGCTCTCCTCGAGAACCATCTGCACCAGGCGATACAGCTCGTGCAGGCCCGCCGGGCGCGCGACGGCACCGACGATGCGCGGATCGACGCCGCTCACGCCGTGGCGTCCCGTGAGCAGGATGATCGGCACGTTCCCGCCCTCGCCGTCCTCGGGCACCTCGCCGAGGCGCCGCTCGTCCACGAGCCGCAGATCCGGGCGGCGAAGGCCGATGCTCGGAGGCAGCTGGTCGAGCTCTTCCACGCTGACGATCCGGTAGCCGGTACGCGCCAGGATCGAGCGTGCGAGGGGAGCAAAGGCTTCGGGCTGTGCGTGCGTCACGAGCAGGCGGCGCGCGGGAGCCTCCGGGGGGATCGGAACGGTGCTCATGCGAAGCTTATCGGCGGCGG
>CAYGXT010000325.1:0-4187 GCA_964353695.1 uncultured Myxococcaceae bacterium | reverse complement strand
CCGCCTCCGCGCCGCCACCGCCGTAGCCGTTGATCGCACCCACGATGAGCCGCGGTACGCGCGCGAGCAGTGACTCGTGATCGACGCCGTACTTCTTGCGCCGTCCGGGCAGGAGGTTCGTGATCACGATCTCGGCGAGATCCACCAGCCGGAGCAGCGCCTCCCGCGCTTCCGCACGGCCGAGGTCGAGCATGACCGAGCGTTTTCCCCGGTTCTCCATGTGAAACGGCGGATTCTCGTCGAAGTCGCAGGCATAGCCGGCGTAGCGCGGTCGGCCGCGGCGGTAGAGCTCGCCCCGGGGCGGGGTCTCGATCTTCACCACGTCGGCGCCGAGATCGGCCAGCAGGGCTCCCGCCGCCGGCACGGCAACATAGTTGGCGATCTCGACGACTCGGACTCCGGCGAGGGGCAAGGTCATGCGGGGTCTCCTTGGCGGCGGACGGCGCCCCAGCGTATCAGGCAGACGCTACCCGGCTCCACTGGGTCGTGACGCTCCCATAGACATCCTCGACGACCGGGATCAGCCCGGCGCCGGCGCCAGGATCGCGAGTACGAGGAGGCGCTGCTGTCCAGGGTTGCGGATGCCATGGGGGACACCGGCCGGCGCGACCAGCATCTCGCCCGCCCGCATGGCGATCTCGTTTCCCTCCAGCAGAAACTCGCCACTTCCCTCGAGTACGAGGTAGACCTTGTCGGTATCGGCGTGCGCGTGCAGCGCGTGCTCCTGCCCCGGCTCGAAGGCGTTGAGGCCAGCCATCAGCCGCGGCGACCGGAATAGCGTCGCCTTGCCCATCTTGTTGGCGTCGTAGACCGCGTATGCGGCCGGCCGGATCAGCGTCGGATG
Source organism: uncultured Myxococcaceae bacterium (assembly GCA_964353695.1). GTDB lineage: Bacteria > Myxococcota_A > UBA9160 > UBA9160 > UBA9160 > MYXO. Next base: position 3,343 of record CAYGXT010000325.1, on the reverse strand, counting down.
CTCCATCTACCCTCTCTTCGCCGCGAGGATCGCGCTGGCAAGGCTTGTGACGTCGGCAAAGCGCGGGCAGTCCACGCCGTGCCAGTCACCGTGCGGATCCACCAGGGCTGCATGCAGGCCGGCCCGCCGCGCGCCCACCACGTCGATGGCGTAGAGGTCGCCTACGTGGAGGGTGCGCTCGCGTGCGCAACCACTGCGCGCGAGTGCGTGCCGAAAAATCTCGGGGTCTGGCTTCTCGACGCCGACGACGGCGGAGTCCACGATCCCGTGGAAGCAGTCGCGCAGGCCCGCCTCGCGCAGCTTGCGCTCGATGCTGCCGTCGGAATTGCTGACGACGACGAGGGTGAGACCGGCTTCCCTCAGCCGCAAAAGGCTTTCCGGGAGGCCCGGCGGCACGCGCGACCACAGCCGGTCGCTGCCTTCGGGGCTGCCAAGCGCCGCCGCGAGCTGCGACACGAACCGCTGCCGCTCTGCCGGCAGGAGGTCTGCCGCAAGGCCTACCTCGAGCATGCACTCGAGCCAGGCCGTCATCGTATCCAGCGTCTCCGTCGAGCGGCCGCCGGAGAGGATGCGGTCAAGCAGGGGTCGGGCCGCCGCCTCGGCACGCACCAGACGTGCCCGGTCGAGCGCGAAGCCGAGAGCCACCGCGCGCTCGCCCACGTAGTCGTGATCCCAGTGGATGAGCGTATTACCGGCGTCGAAGAAGACGGCCTCGAGCGCGTCGAAGGGGATCGGCCCCGGCTGCATCGTGAAGCCTCCCGAACACGTGCCACCGCCTGCCGCAGGGCGGTAGCATGCGCCGGGCGCGGACGGCGAGCAACGCGCGCGGGAGGTGCGGCTTGTTCTGGCTCATCAGCGCGGCGATCGGGCTCTTCGCGGGCACCCTGGGTGGTCTGCTCGGCGTGGGCGGCGGAGCGTGCCCGGCCGGCAGCGCGCATGCTCCTGCTCCGGAATCCGCATGCTGATCGGCGCTACCGGCGCCTTTGCGCGCGAACACGAGAAGCTCGGCCTCCGATCCGGCGCGCCGGCCTCGATCGGCGGCGAGGGCGCGGTCGCCGGCGTGCGGCCGTGGACAGTGGCAGGCCTCGACGCCGAGGAGCGGACGGCGAGTGATCCCAGCACCGGATCCTGGCTCGCGCTCTCGGGGCACATCGATCGCGATCTTTCCTCGGACCGAGACGGCCCCTCGAGCCGGCCCGCAAGCCTGCTGCTCGCACGCCTCGACGCCAGGGGCACGGCGGTGCTGGCGGAGATCGAAGGCAGCTTCGCGCTCGCGTATTTCGACGGCAGGAGCCGCCGCCTGCATCTCGTGCGCGACCGCTTCGGCGTCGAGCCGCTCTTCTACGGCCTTGGCCGCGGCGGCGCCCTCTTCGGCTCGCGAACGCGCGACCTCGTCGCAACCCGACTGCTCCGGCCCGGGATCTGCCCGCAGGGCCTCGTCGAGTTCTTGACGTACTGCTTCATTCCCGGCGATGCGACGTTAGACGTGCAGATTCGCCGCGTTCCGCCGGGCCACACCATCGTGCTCGACACGGAGGGCAACGTCCTCGAACGCCAGCGCTGGTATCGCCTCTCCTTCGCCGGGCCCCGGGAGTCTGACGAGCGAGCCATCGTGCATGACTTTCGCACGCTGCTCGAGACGGCCGTCGCGCGGCGGCTCGAGGGAACGCGGCCCGGCGCGCTGCTTTCGGGCGACATGAACTCGAGCGCGGTCCTCGCCTTGGCGCGCAGGCATCGGGAGGGGCCGATGCTCTCGTTCGCCTTGCATTGCGGCGGCCAGGGCTCCGACGACTCGGCCTACGCGCGCGCGCTGGCCGAAGCCATGGGCACGCAGCACCACGCGGTCGAGTACGCTGAGGAGCAGGCCCTCGAGATCGAGCAGGCCGTGGCCGAGATGGACGCGCCGTTCTGCGACGTCGGCATCGACGTCGGCACCTGGATCCTGGGACAGGCGGCGGCAGGACGCGCCGACTTCGTGCTCACCGGGGACGGCGGCGACGAGCTCTGGGCGAGCAATCCTGCCTACGCCTCTCAGCGCCTGCTAGCGCCCTACGAGAGACTCGGATTCCCGCGCGGCTTCGACCGCGCTCTGCACTGGCTCGCTGCGCGCCTTCGCGATTCCGACGGCAGGCGCGACCTGCTTGCGGTGGCGAAGCGGCTGCTGCCGCATCCCGACCTGCCGCGCGCGCTGGGGCCCTTCCGCTGGCGATCGCACTACGTGCCGGAGGAGATTCTCACGCTCGTTACTTCGCAGACCGTGCGCGAGCTCGCACCGGCAAACCCGTTCAAGAGCGTGCTCGACGCCTACGACGGCTACGATGGCCCCGACGACGGCATCTCATGCCATCTCTACAACGACTACGTCACCGCTTCGAGCCTCTCCATGAGCCGGCTTCTCCTGCTCCGCCGTTTTGGAATCGAGGCGCGCTCGCCCTTCTATGACCACGAGCTGGTGGAATACGGCGCGCGCATTCCCGCCTCGAAGAAGCTCGAGGGTATCGCGCGTACGAAGCGCTTGTTCCGCGAGGCGATGCAGGGCGTGCTCCCCGACGTGATCAACCATCGCAAGGGGGAGCTCGGCCTATGCGTCCCCATGAAGCTCTGGCTGCGCGGCGAGGGCCCGCTCGGCCGCCGCATCGCGAAGGTCCTGAGTACGGATTCGATGCGTGCGCGCGGCCTGTTCCGGCCCGAGCCGATACAGCGAATGCTCAAGGAGCAGCGTGCGCGGCGGCACGACCACTCCCACCGGCTTTGGGCCCTTTACGTGCTCGAGCTCTGGCTGCGCGCCCGCGAGGGCAAGCTCGAGACCGCCCGCTAGCGCCGGGCCGGCTCCTGCCCCTACGTCAGGAATGCGAAGGCGAAGACCGCGAGCATCGCGAGCGCCAGCGCCGCCTTCGCCGCCGCGCCGAAGACGAGGCCGAGGAAGGTGCCGACGCCGGCGCGGCCGGCCTGCAGGAGGTTGCGCCGGGCGGAGTACTCCCCGATCACGGCGCCGACAAAGGGCCCGAGCAGCAGACCCGGCAATCCGAAAAAAAGCCCCACCAGGGCGCCGAGCGCGGCGCCGACGAGGGCGCGCGGGCTCGCACCGAAGCGCCGCGCGCCGAGAGCGCTGGCCAGCAGGTCGACGCCAACGCTGGCCACGCCGAGCAGCCCGAGCACGGTCCAGGTGGGCCAGCCCGTGTGGACGAAGCCGTCTGCGGCCGCCGCGAGCAGCAGCCCTCCGAGGACCAGCGGAGCGCCGGGAAGAGCCGGCAAGAGGGTGCCGGCCAGGCCCGCCACGACCAGCAGCACGGCGAGGATCCAGAGCAGGATCGTCATCGCGCAAGTGTAGCCTCAGCTTGGT
>CAYGXT010000324.1:0-4198 GCA_964353695.1 uncultured Myxococcaceae bacterium | reverse complement strand
CGTGTGTCAACAGTACCTACAACCCGAGCCGTTGTACACTGAGCGGCGTCGCCTCCGTGGTGGTCGCGCACGCTCTTGACAACGGCGACCCGCAGTTCGATCCCGAGTTCCAGGCTTTCCAGACGCGGATCAACAGCCTCGGCTTTCCGAACTCCGATCCCAACCAATGCAGTCTCCTCACCAACTTCCGCGTCAAGGTGAAGGGGCCGTTTCAGCGAAACTTCTGTCAGCGCGCGACGAAGGTACTGAACGTCGAGACTTCATCCGTACCCATCCTCGGACGTGTGTATCGGGACACTGACAGGATGCGGCTCGAGTGTCTTCCGTCACCGGCGTTCGGCTGCGATCCGCAGGTCTTCTACCAGAGCACGTTCGATCGCGTCCAGCGGCAGGTGCTGAACCAGAGCTGTGCCGTGAGCGGCTGCCACGACTCGCAGAGCCAGGCGTCAGGGCTGCTGCTCGAGGAAGGGGCCGCCCTGGGCAATCTGCTCGATGTCACACCGTTGAACGCTGAGGCAGCCGCCATGGGTTGGAAGCGGATCCTTCCCGGGAGCTCTGACGCGAGCTTCCTGTTCCACAAGGTGAAAGGCACTCTGCCGGACGCGTCGTTCGGTCAGCGCATGCCACGCGGGCGTCCGCGGTTGAACAGCTCGTTGGTCCTCGTAATCGAGAAGTGGATCGACGCAGGCGCCCCGGAGACGGGCTGGGTTCCGGGCACTTTCTGAGGTTGTTCGAGCCGGACACAACCTCGAGACGCGGAGTCGATTGATGGGTGATGCCAATTCGATCTTGTCGGCGACGGAAGCATGCCAGCTCCTGCAGCGGACGGGTTTCGGCGCGAAGCCGGCCGACGTGGCGAAGCTTGTTGGAGTGACCCGTGGTGTCGCCGTGGAGAAGCTACTCAACTTCAGGGTCCAGTCCTTCAAACCTTCGGGCCGCTACATCGAGAACATCCACGATTCGTGGCTCAAGCAGATGATTCGCACCACGCACCCGGTCCAGGAGAAGCTCGTGCTGTTCTGGCACGACCACTTCGCAAGCAGCTTCGACAAGGTAGGCAGCGTCAAGTGGATGGCCGGGCAAAACAAGACCCTCCGCGCAAATTCGAAGGGGAACTTCAAGACGCTTCTGAACGCGATCAACCTCGATCCCGCGATGATGGAGTTCCTCGACACCCAGCGGAATCGTCGCGCCGAGCCCAACGAGAACTATCCCCGCGAGCTGATGGAGCTCTTCACCCTCGGCGTATTCGATTTCAATGGACAGCCGAACTACCTGCAGTCGGACGTGGTGCAGATCGCCCGCGCGTTCTCCGGCTGGCGCTACGACACCGGGACGGGCAAGCCGTATTTCAACCAGGACCAGCACGACTTCACATCAGACTTTCCGGCTCGCGGCGCGAAGGTGATCTTCAACGTCCGCGGCGGATTCGGCGCGGGCGGCCGCTCTTTCATTCCTGCCGCCGGCGAGGGCGGTGAGGAGATCGCCGCTGTCGTGGACATCCTTCTCGCGCATCGAGACTCCGATGGACAAGTCACCGCGGCACGGCGGATCGCGCGAAGGCTGCTCGAGTTCTTCTGTCACGATGGCTTCGCCCTGCCGACCCAAGCGGTCCGCGACGTGGTCGATCCGATCGTGGCGGCGAGTGCTTTCGATACGCTGTGGGAGCTGACTCCGCTCCTCCGAGAGATCTTCGTGCATGACGCCTTCTATCAGTACGCGGCGAACCCGGTCTCCGTGAAATGGCCGATCGACTACGTGGTGAGCACGTTCCGGCTGCTCAAGATGCTACCGCGGGGCCTGTACGCCTACGTCGATGGCGGCGACTACCGGGGCGTGCGCGACATGCTCGCGGACATGGGCCAGGTGATGCTCCAGCCCCCGTCCGTCTTCGGCTGGGATTGGGAGACCGCCTGGCTGAACAGCGCAACTCTGCTTGCCCGCTACGACTTCGCCCGCAACATTGCCGGAGCACGGGGGCGTCTTTCCTACCATCTGAAGGTCGAGAAGTTGGTGAGCCCGGCGCTCACCGATCCCGCCCAGATCCTCGACGCTGTCGCCGCGCTTCTCGGGCTGGAGGGCCGGCTGAGCGACGCAGACCGAACCGCCCTGCTCGCGTACCTGACCGACGACGGCGCGGTGTCGAGCCTCGACCTCACGGACTACGACATCCGCAATCGGAAGCTGCACGGTCTCTTCGGTCTCCTGCTGCAGTCCCCGATCTACCAACTCCACTAGAGGCGAGTCATGTCGATCACTCGACGCCAGTTCCTGAAGCGGAGCGGCCTGCTCACGGCGGGCTCGTTCCTCGGCCCCGGACTCTTGTCGCAGACGTTCGCGCAGCGAGCCCTCGCCGATACGCTCGGAGACCGCTTCTTCATCGTGGTCTATCTGGGCGGCGGGAACGATGGCCTGAACACCGTGATTCCCTACGACAACGGATCGGGCTCCCTGCGCTCGTCCTACGATCTTGCCCGCAATGCGAGCAGCAGCGGCGGGATCCGCATCACACCGGCGGATCTCGCCGGAACGCTGATGGGGAGCGACGCCGCTACGGGCGCGACGCTCGGACTCCATCCGGGTCTCGCTGGCCTCTGGCGGCTCAAGAACCAGTACAACCGCGTCGCGGTGGTCCAGGGTTGCGGCTACCCGGACTGGAGTCTCTCCCACGAGGAGAGCCAGAACGTCTTCGAATCGGGCTACCCGGTCGGGTCGACGATCTCCACCGGCTGGGTCGGTCGGTTCCTCGCTTCTCAGTACGGCAGCACCGACGTTCCCGGCGTAAACATTCGCGACAGCGTCGCGGGCGAGTTCTCGCAGAACGCGACGAGCGTGCTGGCTCTCAACAGACTCCGAGACTTCGAATTCCCCTACGACGACGCCTATGACGACGACAGGGCGCGAAAGCGGGCGGCGTTCCTCGACCTCAGCAACGGCGCCGCAGGAGCCGGAGGCAAGCTCTCCTCCGTCGGGAATGTCGGCCGCGCCGCCCTCCTCAGCGCGGAGAGCTACGTGCCGCTCCACGGGCTTTACGTCGCCGACCGACCGTCGTGGAACAGCCAGTACACGACGCTGGGTACGAGCTTCGCTCGCCGCATGCGCGAGATCGCCAAGGTCATCTATGGCGTCCACAGCGGCCGGCCCGGTGTGCTGGCTCGCTACTTCGAGGCCGAGAACGGCGGCTACGACACGCACTCGGACCAGGGCGGCGCGAGCCCCACGGGCCAGCACTACCAACTCCTCGCCGAGGTCGGCGATGCGATCGAGCTCTTCTACGAGGACATGCGAGATCTGGGCATCGAGAACAAGGTCTGCATCCTGGTCTGGAGCGAGTTCAGCCGGAGGATCGAGCAGAACGAGAACGGCACCGACCACGGCTCGCAGGGGCCGATGTTCGTAATTGGAGGCTCGGTCAACGGCGGGGTCTACGGCCGGCATCCCAACATCGACCCGTCCGCGCTCTACGATGATGGCAATACGGTGTACTCGCAGGATTCGGCGAATCCATTCCGCTCTACCGACATTCGCGACGTCTATGGGACCGTTCTGAAGCACTGGATGAACCTGCCGTCCGGCTCGATCGTGCCCGGCGTCTTCAACCTGGACTCCGGCTCTCCAAGCTCCCATTGGCAAGCGGCGAACCTCGACCTTCCGTTCCTGCCCTGACACTTGCTGAAGGCGGGCACGCCGCGGAGGACTGGAAGTGGACTCGCGCGGCCGAGGCAGGCAAGATGGCGCGATGATGCGCTCCAAGAGCCTCCTCTTCATACTCGCCGCCGTAGGGCTGGCCGCCTTCGGCCTCTCCAGGCTCATCCGGACCGAGGCCCCCTCGCCCACCCTCCCGCCGCAGGAGAGCGCGTCGGGGCAGGGCGAGCGGCCCGTGAGAGGGCCGGGTGGGCCGACCTTGGAGCCTGCCGGACGCGCGGAGACGGAACCATCGGGCGTGCCGGCGATGGGTGCTGACGACGCGAAGCCGGGGCCGACGGCAGAGCTCGACGAGAGCCTGAAGAGCCTCCACTCCCGGGACCCCGCCGATCGGATCTCGGCCATCGCCTCGCTCGTCGACCTCGACCCGGAAGTCGCAGAACGCGAGCTCGAGGCGCTGCTTCGCGGTTCCGAGGAGGACGACGAGGTTCGATTCGAAGCCTTCATGCAGCTGAAGGACCTCTCTCAAGACCGAAAGGCGGTCGCCGTCCTC
>CAYGXT010000323.1:0-4207 GCA_964353695.1 uncultured Myxococcaceae bacterium | reverse complement strand
CGCGCTCGCTGATCTCGAGCTGCCCGTCCTCGCGATGATCCACGGCTTCTGCATCGGCGGCGGGCTCGCCGTGGCCCTCACGGCAGACCTTCGCATTGCGGCCGAGGACGCCCTGCTCGGCATCCCGGCCGCACGTCTCGGCCTCGGCTACGGGATGGATGGCATCCAGAAGCTGGTCTCCCTGGTCGGTCCCTCCCGCGCCAAGGAGGTTCTCTTCACGGCCCGTCGCTTCGGGGCCGGGGATGCCCTCCGCATGGGTCTCCTGAATCAGGTCGTGCCGAAGGACCAGCTCGAGGCGCGCCTGCGCGAGACGGCCCTCGAGATCGCCGCCAACGCGCCCCTGACACTCCGGAGCGTCAAGCGCGTGGTGCGGGCGCTGGGGCAGGACCCCGGCCACCGGGACGTCGCCGGTGCCGAGGCCTCGATCCGGGCCTGCTTCGAGAGCGAGGACTACCGGGAGGGCGTGCGCGCGTTCCTCGAGAAGCGGCCGCCCCGCTTCGAGGGGCGCTGAGCGGACGGGCCTGAGCCCGTGCCTCTTGACGTGCCGCGTCAGACCCTCAACTTATGGGCTCACAGAGCTCGTCGCGCGCCTGTGCCTGCGGGCGCGCGGTCGAACGGGCGGCAAGCGCGCCGGGCGATGCTGGTTTGCAGGAAGAAGGAGGTCCGGAGGGACCCATGAAGCGCACACCCATCGTGCGGATTGCGATGATGACGTTGCTGGCGACGACGCTCGCCACAGGCTGCTCCAAGAAGCCGCAGGAGTCGCAGCCCCTGCTGCCGAGCGGCTCCGGGGACTTCGTCGAAGGGGACGTCAGCGAGACGATCTCCGGCCCCGTTCGGGTGCCGGAGCTCAAGACGATGTACTTCGACTACGACCGGTACAACATCAAGGCCGATCAGCAGCCGACGGCCAAGGCCAATGTTGCCCAGATCGAGAAGCATTCCGAGTGGAAGCAGATCGTGCTCGAAGGCAACTGCGACGAGCGCGGCACCGAGGAGTACAACCTCGCACTCGGCGACAAGCGCGCGAACGCCGTGGCCGACTTCTACATCAAGCTCGGCGTGCCTTCGTCGAAGGTCGTGACCGTGAGCTTCGGCTCGAGCCGCCCGGCGGTGCAGGGCCACGATGAGTCGGCCTTCAAGTTCAACCGGCGCGTGGACACGCTGGTCAACAAGTAGGCGGGGTAGGCGAAACCGGCAGGGGCGAGAGGGCTGCTCCCGCCCCTGCCGGATCGAAGCTAGAAGTCGAGCTGCACCCGGCTCTCCGCGATGCTCGCGTCGCCCAGCCCGTGCCGGTTCGAGTAGACGTAATTGAACGTCATCCGCAGGTTCGGGTAGAGATACCAATTGAGCCCGCCGGTGATGTCGCTGACGATTCCGCCCCTCACGCCTTTGTCGTCCAGCGTGAGATACGAGTAACGCGCAGCCAGCTCCCAGGCGCCCCAGGTGCCGTTCTTCACGCTGAAGGGATGCTTTGGCGAAGGCCGGCCAAACACGGCCTCGGAGCGCTCCCAGGGGCGCGTCTCGCCGGTGAGGAACCAGCTCGCCTGCCCGTACGCTCCCCAGAACGTCGGATTGGTCGGGCCGACGCCGCGCTCGATGAAGGACGAGATGATCTCGCCCTGGAAGCTCAAGGGGCCGAAGATCCCGGCAAACTCGCCGCCCACCAGGTCGGCGCCAGAAACGCCGTTGATGGTCCCGGTATTCACGATCCTCGGCGCGAGGTGAGCCTCCGGCCGCTGGCTCAGGGAGAGGGTTCCGCCTCCGCCAAAGTCGTGGCTGTAGCTCGCGCCCACGTGAAGGAGCTGGGCTCCCTCGTCCGCGTAGAGCGGGAGTCCGGTGAGGCGCGCCGCAATGTTGTAGTTGGCGTTGTTCGTGAAGCCATTGCCGGAGGAGTCATTGGTGTTCGCGAAGCCACCGACGCCAGCGTAGATGCGGTCCTCGGCAAACGTGCGGTTGATCATCACGCCCGTGTTGCGGGCCGGAGCGAAGACGTCGGGCAGGGCGCGCTCCATGAACGTGGTGTACTTGTCGCTCGTCATCTGCTCGAGCGAGAACGGCTCCTTCATGTGGCCGACGCGGATGCGCTCGATGTACGGGATCTTCTGCAGGCCGATCCATACGTCCTTGAAGCCCACCACGCCGCCCGCGAAGTCGTACTCCGCCTTGAAGATCGCGTTCTCGTAGACGCTGCCCTCGAAGTGAATGCGCGCCCGCCGGAACTCGGTGCCCGTCCCGACACCGCCAAGCGCCTGCTCGAGGTTATGGCTCTCGTTCACGACGGCGCCGTCGGTCTGGATCAGGCCGCCGAACTTGAGCTTGACGTCTCCGTCGCTCTTGTTGACGTAGAAGCCGTTCTTCCAGCCGACGTCCCAGGCGGACTCGGTCTTTGCCGGCGCCTCTCCCGCGCTCACGGCCGGCGTAGCCCGCTCGGCCTGCTCCGCACGGGCCTGGGCGAGCAGATCCTCGTATTGCTGCTCGTCGATCATGTTTTTCGCACGCATGATCTCGAGGAGCTGCTCGGCTACGGATTTCTTCTCCGCCTTCTTTTCCGCTGCCATCGCAGGCAGGGTCGCGCAGAGAGCAAGGAGCGCCGCCCCCGCCGCCGCCCGAAGCCGCCACGCTCCCCTGCCACGAAGGTTTCGATTGGCCATATCACCCTCCCCTCGATGCCGTGCGCTTCCCCTCCGCTCCCGAGCGCCCAAGGTTCTTTACCGGACGGCGACGGAGTCGGTCGTAAGGCGAATTTCCAGGTCATGGGAGCCTATATATCGCGACGTGGCCCCGCTTCACCCCCCTGCAACGCCCGCGGCCGGCATCTCCACGAGCTTGCCATCCGACCGACCCGATTCCGCCACGAACGAAAGAATTGGTCTGCATCCTCGATTTTTTTGAGCAAGTCAGTATCATCCGCGGACCTAGAGAGTGCGATGGGGCTTGCCATCGCGCTATCCAAGTAATACGGTTCCGGCCGTGATCGCCTCCCTTTTCGCCACGCTGCTGGTCGTCGTCGGCATGCTCGTTGCTGCGCGCCTGATCCGTACCCCGGTGCCTGCGAAGCCGAGCGTCGTCCGCGGAGAGCCCTACGAATGCGGTGAGATCCCAACCGGTGGTTCGTGGCGCGTGATGCCAGTCGGATTCGCGGCGTTCGCGATCCTGTTCATCCTCTTCGACGTCGAGCTCGCGTTCCTCACCCCGTGGCTCCGCGCGGACATGGCGTCCCGGGCCGTCGTGCGTATTCCGATGCTCGCATTCCTCGTCACGCTCTTCCTCGGCTGGGTACACGCCTGGCGCAAGGCCGACCTGCGTTGGAAGAGGTGAGCCCCGTCGATCCGATACAGCCCGCGGACGCGGCGCCCGCGGAGTCCACTGGTTTGCTCGAGGTCGTCCTCGCGCGCGCCGACTCGCTGCTGCGCTGGGGACAGGCGAACGCGCTCTGGCCGCTCTCCTTCGGCCTCAAGTGTTGTGCAATCGAAGGGATGATGGCGACGTTTGCGGCGCGGTTCGACCTCGATCGGTTCGGGCTGATTCCGCGGCCGACACCGAGGCAGGCCGATCTCATGATCGTCGCCGGGACCGTCACCGTGAAGATGGCGCCCCGGATCGCGCGCCTGTGGGAACAGATGCCCGATCCGAAGTGGTGCCTCGCCATGGGGAGCTGCGCGATCAGCGGCGACCATTACCGGAACGTCTACTCGGTCGTGCCGGGCGTCGACCACGTCATTCCGGTCGACGTCTACATCCCCGGCTGCCCGCCCCATCCCGAGGCGCTCATCGAAGGGATCCTCGCGCTCCAGCGCAAGATCCGTGAGAAGAAGGCGTGAGCGCCGCCGACGCATCCGCGACCGCGCCCGGCGCCCTCCCGACGGTGGAGGTCGTCCCGGGGGATCTCCTCGCCCTGGCGCAGCGATACCTTTCCGAAGGCTTCCGGTGGTACATCTGCACGACCGGGATCGAATCGGCCGAGGGGCTCGAAGTCCAGCACTTCCTCCGCAATCCGGAGAGCGGCGGCGAGATCGTGCTTCGCGTGAAGCTCGACGCCTTGGCGCCGAAGCTCCCGAGCCTCTACCCGGTCTTCCCGGGCGCTGACTGGTCCGAGCGCGAGACGTGGGAGATGCTCGGGATCGAATTCGAGGGGCATCCGGGCCTGCGCCGGCTCCTGCTTCCGGCCCAATGGGACGGCTTCCCGCTCCGGAAGAGCTATCCG
>CAYGXT010000322.1:0-4224 GCA_964353695.1 uncultured Myxococcaceae bacterium | reverse complement strand
GCCGCAGGAGCTGCACCACGCCGAAGCGGATGCGCGCCTGCACGATCTCCAGCCTGCCGTCGCCGTCGAGATCCACTGCGTCGAGGATGCCGACGCCTGCCCGAGGCGCGATGCGTGCATCGGGCGTTGCGAGAACATCGGCGCCAGCGCCCGTGTTGCGGTAGATCTCCGTGCGATCCTCGCTCCGCAGCAGGGTTCCAAAGCTCCGGTGCAGCACCAGGTCAGTGAGGCCGTCGCCGTCGAGATCGCGGGCCAGGATCTGGAGCTGCGTCGCCCGCGGTCTGAGCTCCTCCTCCACGCTGAAGGGACGAAGCCGCATTGCGCGCGAGGGTTGCTCCGGCAGCCCTTTCAGATTGCCGTGGAAGACGGCGATTCCGTAGCGGGAGAGTGCGAAGAGATCGTGGCGATCATCGCCCTCGTCGTTACCGAGGCTGAAGCTCGGCCAGGCCAGCTGCGCATAGAAGAACGCGTCGCGTGCCGTCGTGGTCGGATCGAAGCTCTCGTAGTCGGCCTGCAGCGGGACCGCGAGCGCGGTCGCGCCGCCGCCGCGCAGGCCGACGAGCCGGACGCCCTCCGCGCTAGGCAGGAGGATCGCGGGCTCCCCCGAGCCGCTCCAGTCGCGGGTTGCACCAAGGAGCGAGAGATCGTGGGCACGCGGGGGCAGGGCAAGCGGCGGGTCGAGGAGGAGCGTACGGGGATCGCCTCCGGCGCTGGTTGGGACGATTCGGAGGCTGCGGGCCGAGACGAGCAGGATCTCGTCGCCCGGCGTCGGATCGACGTCCGCGACGTCCACGGCCACCACATCGGGGGCGACCTCGATCGATCGCCGATCCGTGGAAGCCGCACCTGGGCGCGTCGGGAGAAGCGCCACCTCGCGGATCTCGTCCGGCGGCCCGCCGCGCACCACAAGCACGGCGAGGTCCTTGCCCGCGCCGCCCTCGCCGATGCGCAACGAGAAAGCCAGCAGCGGCCGTCCGTCCACCCGCAACTCCCGGGGCTCGAATACGTCGTCGGCAAGGGCTGACTGGGCCCCCGCCTCCAGGCAGAGTGCGGCGGAGAAGCCCAGCAGGGCCCGGCGAGCGCGGTCCAGAGGGCACATGCCGAGAGGGTAGGCCCTGCAGAAGGCGGGCGGGGGTTGTGGCCTCAACGCATTCGAGAGTCCGACCGATGAGGAAGGCGCGGACTGGAGATCGTAGGGGTCGGGTTGCCCGGCCTCGAGGTCCCCGGTTTCGCGCCCGAATTCAGCTCGTGGGGGAGACGTGTCGGCGCTCCGAATCCCGCTCCGCACGATCGGAACGCTGGTCGGATCCCTGCTCGTGCTCCTGGGCGTGGCGGGCCTCGGGCTCGCGTACGCTCCGCCGACGCTCATGCTCCTGCTGCAGCGCGGCCTCGAGTTGGCGACGGACTTTCTGTATCAGGCCACGGGCGCGGTCGTGACCACGAGGCGCATCGTCGAGATGATCGGCGTGGGCCTCGCGCCCTTCCTGCTGCTCGGCGGCGGCGCCACCATGCTGGTGCTGGTCTCGCGCTTCGCCGGCCAGTCGGTTGCCGCGAGCAACTCGGCGCGGGGCATGCTCCCGGCCGCTGCGCCGGTCGACCGCAAGACGCGGCGTCGCGCGGGGAAGGAGGCCGACGGTCTCGTCAAGGCCGGCCGCCTGCGCGAGGCCGGTGAGGTGCAGCTCGAGTGCGGGCGCCTCGATCGCGCGGTCGAGACGTTCGTCAAGGGCGAGGAGTTCGTGCGCGCGGCCGAGGTGCGCCAGGACCAGAGCCGTTTCACGGAGGCGGCGGAGCTCTTCGAGCGCGCCGGGCGTTTCGAGTCCGCCGGCACGATCTACGGGCAGCAGAGCGACTTCCTGCGCGCGGCCGAGGCCTTCGTCAAGGCCGGGCGCTTTTCGATCGCTGCCGAGATGTTCGAGAAGCTGGGCGATCACCGGAGGGCGGCGGACGCCTATGCCCAGGTCGGCTTCCACCGCCACGCGGCGCAGGCCTACGTCAAATGTCAGGACTGGGAGAAGGCCGCCAGCTCATTGGAGGCGGTCATAGCGGAGGAGGGACAGCGCCTCGGCGGCGCGCTGGACACTCGAAAGCAGCGAGAGCTGCGCACGCTGATCCTGCAGGCCGGAAAGCTCTTCGAGCAGGCCGGCAAGCTCGAGCGCGCCGAGGCGGTGCTCGAGCGGGGCGGCTGCGTCGTGGCGGCTGCCGAGATGGCGCTCCGCCTCGAGCACTTTGCGAAGGCCGCCACGCTGTTCCAGAACTCCGGACAGCCACTGCGAGCGGCCGAGGCCCTCGATCTCATGGGCGAGCGGCGGGAGGCTGCGCGGCTGCGCGGCGAGTATCACCGCGACCGCGGCGACGACGAGGAGGCGGCGCGCTGGCTCGAAGAGTCGGGCGATCACGTCGCCGCCGGTGACGTGCTACGCAAGCTCGAGCGCTATGCCGAGGCTGGCGCCTGCTACGAGCGCCAGGGCGACGCCGCGGCCGCGGCCGAGATGTTCCGGCTGGCGGGCGAGCCGCTGCGCGCTGCGCGTGCCTACGAGAAGGGAGAGCAGCTGAGCAACGCCGCCGCCTGCTACGGCGAGTCGGGCGACTTCCGCCGTCAGGCGGATCTGCTCGCACGCGCCGGCGAGCACCTGGCCGCGGGCGAGATCTATCACCGCGAGGGGCTCGACGACGAGGCAATCAAGGTGCTGCAATGCGTCGATCCAGCTGCCCGCGGCTTCGGCCAGGCCTCGGCGCTCCTCGGCTCGATCTTCCGCGCCAAGGGGATGCACTCACTCTCGATCAAGAAGCTGCGCCAGGCGATCGGTGAGGCGGGCATCTCGCGCGAGAACATCGACGCCTACTACACCCTCGCCAACGTGCACGAGCTGTCGGAAGACTGGAAAGAGGCCATCGAGATCTACGAAAAGATCCTGGCCTTCGACTACCATCACTCCGACGTGGAAACGCGGCTTGCGGCCGCGCGGGCCAAGGATGTGGCGTCTGGGACCTCGGAGCTCTTGCGCGCGGCTGGGCGCACTGCGCAGAAGCCGGGGCAGCCGGGTCGCTATCAGATCCTCGGCGAACTCGGCCGCGGCGGCATGGGCATCGTCTACCAGGCGCGCGACACCGTCCTCGACCGCGTCGTCGCCTTCAAGGTGCTCCCGGACGCACTCAAGGAGAACCCGCAGGCGCTCCGGAATTTCCTGCGCGAGGCGAAGAGTGCGGCGCAGCTCAATCACCCGAACATCGTGACCGTGTACGACGCCGGCGAACAGGACGGCCGCTACTACATCGCCATGGAGCACGTCGACGGCACCACGCTCAAGGAGATCCTGCGCCGCAAGCGACGGATCTCCCCCAACGGCGTGCTGCACGTGCTGGTGCAGATGTGCGAGGCCCTGGCGTACGCCCACGAGAAGAAGATCGTGCACCGCGACGTGAAGACGGCCAACACCATGTGGACGCGCGACAAGAAGGCCAAGATCATGGATTTCGGGCTGGCGAAGGTGGTGGAAGAAGTGCGCAACCACACCACGTTGGTCTCAGGGACTCCCTACTACATGAGTCCCGAGCAGACCCTGGGCCGGAACGTGGACCATCGGACCGACATCTATTCGCTCGGCGTGACGCTCTTCGAGTTGGCGACAGGGCAGCTTCCCTTCCGCGAGGGGAACGTTCCCTACCATCACGTCCACACGCCCCCGCCGGATCCGCGCTCGCTTGCCCCCGAGCTTCCCGAACTTCTCTGTCGGATCATTCTGCGCTGCCTCCAAAAGGATCCGGACTCGCGCTACCAGAGCACTCGAGAGATCCTCGCAGAGGTGCGAGCGGCAACCGCAGCCCGGCCGGAGAGCGGCTCCTGACGCGATCCGTCGATGTTGCCGATGTGACGATATAGTCACACAAGTAACCATTTCGTCACGCACTTCCGCCTGCCGGCGTTGCGGCCAGCCATGGGGTCGAAGATTTCTGTGATCTACATCACGCTAACGGCTTGATCTCCCATCGGAAAAATTCCGATGGAAAAGACCCTCGCCGAGATAAGTCGGCTCGGCACGAGAGTTGCTAGTTGATGCGGCGAGTCATGGGGTGATGAGGGACCGGGGCGGCTTTGGCTCGCCGGACCGAGGGGGGTGCGGTGCGGCAACGCACGATCGCTGAGAAGATCTCTTGCACGGGAATCGGGCTAGGGTAAGCCAGGCTGACTTGGTCAAAATCTCGAGCCCTGGGGCTGACCGCCGG
>CAYGXT010000321.1:0-4262 GCA_964353695.1 uncultured Myxococcaceae bacterium | reverse complement strand
AAGGTGATGGGTGCGGCACCCCGCGGAAGGCCGAAATACTACGACCTGATCCTGAAGGAGCTGGTGGACCTGCGCGAGGATGGCTCCTTCAAGCTCGACATGAAGTACTTCGCCTACGACTATGGCCTCACCATGACGAACGCCCGCTTCGCCAGGCTCTTCGGGCACCCGGTTCGCCAGGCTGAATCGAAGATCGAGGAGTTCCACTGGGACATGGCCGCGAGCGTGCAGAAGGTGACGGAAGAGGTCGTGCTCCGAATGGCGCGCGACATTCACGCCAAGACCGGCATGAAGAACCTCTGCATGGCTGGGGGCGTGGCCCTCAACTGCGTGGCCAACGGGCGCGTGATTCGCGAAGGACCGTTCGAGAACCTCTGGGTGCAGCCGGCTGCCGGCGACGCGGGAGGCGCACTCGGCGCCGCCCTTTTCGCCCATAACGTCGTGCTCGGCAACCCCCGCACGTTCCGCATGGAGCACGCGTTCTGGGGCCCCGAGTTCTCGGAGGCCGAGATCCAGCGCTTCCTCGACGAGCGCAAGCTTCCCCATCGCAAGCTCTCGCGCGACGAGATGATCCGCGAGACGGCCCGCCACCTCGACGAGAAGCAGGCCGTGGTAGGTTGGTTCCAGGGCCGTCTCGAGTGGGGGCCCCGTTCGCTTGGCGCGCGCAGCATCCTGGCGGATGCCCGGAATGAGGCGAACTGGAAGCGCGTCAACCTGAAGATCAAGTTCCGCGAGAGCTTCCGGCCCTTCGCCCCCGCCGTGCTCGAAGAGAAGTGCTCGGAGTGGTTCGACCTCGACCGCGAGAGCCCCTATATGCTGCTCGTCTGCCAGGTGCGTCCGGACCGGAAGATCCCCGCGGTCACCCACGTGGACGGCTCGGCGCGCGTGCAGACCGTACGCCGCGACCAACACGCCGAGTTCTACGACCTGATCGCGGAGTTCGACCGGCGCACGGGCTGCCCGGTGATGATCAACACATCCTTCAACGTGCGCGGCGAGCCCATCGTCTGCACGCCCGAGGACGCGTACCTCTGCTTCATGCGGACCCACATGGATCTGCTCGTGCTCGGGAACTTCTTGCTCGAAAAGAAGGACCAGCCCGAGCTGAAAGAAGATTTCGACTGGCGCGAGAAGTACGCGCTCGACTGACGCGCGCGAACGCGCGGGAGGCAAAGATGGCGACGGTGAAGAAGCGTGGAAAGGGCTACACGTCGATCTTCGGAGAGCTGTGGAGCTTCATGCGCGTGCGCAAGAAGTGGTGGCTGGCCCCGATCCTGGTGACGATGCTGCTGCTCTCGCTCCTGATCGTGGCGACACAGGGCTCGGCGGTGGCGCCGTTCATCTACGCCCTGTTCTAAGCGGAAGCTTCGAGCGCGCGAGGATCTATGTCAGACGGTCTTTCCGAAGCAGTCCTGCAGACCCGGGCTCCTGGCCTTGCGGCCGAGGCCGCCACGCGCCGAATACGACTGATTGCCGCTGGCGTGGCGCTCGCCCTCGCCATCGCGATCTACACCCCCATCCTGCGCGGCCTCGTCGGCAACTGGATCGAGAACGAAGACTACTCCCACGGCTTCCTGATCGTTCCACTGTCTCTTTACTTCATCTGGGAGCGGCGCGACAAGCTCGCGAGCCTGCCGGTCGAGCCGAGCTGGTGGGGGCTGCCGCTGCTGCTGCTCTCGAGCGTGACGCTCTTCATCGGGCGGCTCGGCGTCGAGTACATGAACATGCGCATCTCGTTCGTGCTGATGATCAGCGGGCTCGCGCTGATGCTGCTCGGGCGCCGCATCTACCGTGTGCTGGCGTTCCCGCTGCTCTTCCTCTTCCTCATGGTTCCGCTGCCGCAGTCGATCGTGAACACCATCGCCTTCCCGCTCCAGCTCATCGCCGCGAGCCTGGCCGTCGATGTGCTGCACCTGGTCCGAGTGCCGGCGCTGCTGGAGGGCAACATCATCCACCTCGCCAACGGCCCCCTCTTCGTGGCCGAGGCCTGCAGCGGGCTGCGTTCGCTGATGGCCCTCGTAACGCTCGGGGTGGTCTTCGCCTACTTCTTCCGGCGGAACCTCGCCGAGCGGCTCATCATCGTGGCTTCCACCATCCCGATCGCAATTCTCGTCAACTCGTTCCGCGTCGCTCTCACAGGCGTCCTGGCCTACTACTTCGGGCAAGAAGCCGCCGGCGGCGTAGTCCACGAGACCCAGGGCCTGTTCACCTTCGGCATCGCGTTCCTGCTCCTGCTATTCGAGGCGTGGCTGCTGTCGCAGATCTGGCCGCGGCTCTTCGGCAGCCGCGAGGAGGTCGCGCGATGATCAAGGCCCTGGTCGCATTCCTTTTTTTGAGCACCAACTTCTACATCTACAACTATTTCGCGACGACCGAGATCCACCCGTCGCGCGGAGTCTTCGCGAGCTTTCCCCTGCAAGTCGGAAGCTGGACCTGCCAGCGGCACGAGACCATGGAGCAGAAGATCATCGACAACCTCGGCGTCACTGATTATCTGATCTGCGAGTTCAGGAGCCCCACAGAGCCCGTGCCCGTGGGTGTCTACATCGGCTACCACCAGTCTCAGGTCGGGACCGAGGACGGCGGCGAGACACGGATCCACCCGCCGGCGCACTGTCTGCCCGGCTCCGGATGGAACATCATCGCTTCCGATGACGTCCTGCTGGACATCCCCGGACTCCCCGGCGGTCCCCAGGAGGTCCGCCGTGTGATGATCGCCAAGGGCGAGGCGAGGCAGCTCGTCTACTACTGGTATCAGGAGCGTGGCCGCGTGATTGCAGACGACTCGAAGAAGCTCGCCGCCCTTTTCTGGGACCGGGCGCGCAAGAGCCGGACCGACGGGGCATTGGTACGCTTCACGCTCCCGGTGGTGCGGGGCGACGAGACCGCCGCCGACGCGGCCTTCCGGAATCTGGCGACGCAGATCATCCCGCTGCTTCCGGCCTACGTACCGAACTAACGGCGGGACGCGTGCACATCCTTTTCATCAGCCATTACTTCCCGCCCGAGGTGAACGCTCCCGCCAACCGCACCTACGAGCACGCGCGGCGCTGGGTTGCGGACGGGCATCAGGTAACGGTCATCACGGGGGTGCCGAACCATCCCAAGGGCGAGATCTTTCCGGGCTACGAGAACCGCTGGATCCAGGAGGAGAACCGCGACGGGATCCGCGTGATCCGGACCTTGATGTATCTGGGCTCTAGCGAAAACGTCATCACGCTCTCGTTCAACTACGTACTCTTCGCCTTCACCGTGCTCTACGCCTCCTTTCTTGCGAAGAACCCCGACGTGGTGGTGGCCACCACCCCCCAGTTCTTCTCGGGCGTGGCCGGCCTGATCGTCTCGCGGCTCAAGCGGCGGCCCTTCGTGCTCGAGGTGCGCGACCTCTGGCCCGACTCCATCGTTCAGCTGCTCCAGCTCCGGCGCGGAATCATGGTCCGCTTCCTCGAGACCGTCGAGCGAGCGCTCTACAAGAGCACCGCCGGCATCGTGGTCAACAGCCGCGCCTTCATCGACCACATCGCGACCTTCGGTGTGCCGAAGGAGCACATCGCGCTGATCTACAACGGAGTCGACCCGTCACTCTTCCAGGTGCGAGAGCGCGACCCGCAACTCCTGCAAGAGTACGGCCTCGACGGTCGATTCCTCGTCGCGTACATCGGGACCCTCGGCATGGCCCACGGCCTCGTGACGGTTCTCGATGCCGCGGAGCTCCTGCGCGACCTCGAGGACGTCGTCTTCGTGCTGATCGGCGACGGAGCCGACCGCGTGCGCCTCGAGCACGAGATCCGCGAGCGTGGGCTCAAGAATGTCAGACTCCTCGGTCTTCGGCCACGCAGCGAGATCCCGCGCTGGCTCGCCTCCATCGACGTGTCGCTCGTCCTGCTAAGAGACATCCCCGTGCTCGAGACTGTCGTGCCCTCCAAGATCTTCGAGACACTGGCGGAGGCACGCCCCGTACTCGTGGCGGGGCGCGGCGAGATCCGCCGGATGATCGAGGAGGCCAAGGCGGGCTTCGTGATCGATCCCGAGGTCCCCGACCAGCTGGCCAGAGCGATCCGCTACATCCGCAGCCATCCGGAGGAGGCGCAGACGAGGGCCCAGGCAGGCCGCGACTGGGTCGCAGCGAACTTTCAGCGCGACGACCTGGCGCGCGCCATGGCCCGCTTCCTCGAAGAGGTCGCGAACCGCGCCCGATGAGCCGGCTCTACGCCGCGCTGCCGATCTTCGCGCAGAACCTGGCTTGCACGATCTCCGGCCTG
>CAYGXT010000320.1:0-4268 GCA_964353695.1 uncultured Myxococcaceae bacterium | reverse complement strand
CGAGATGCTGTTCTCGATCCTGATGGCGCCGATCATGATGGCGCTGCACAGCTACTTCGTGGCGACGCTGCTGATCGGCCGCGTGACCGGCTGGGACCCACAGCATCGCTCCGAACGTGGCCTCGGTGTTCGCGAGGCGTTCTCCTCTCTCGGTGTCCTCTTCTTCGCGGCCCTGGCGTGGGGCGTGCTGCTGCTCGTGGCCGCGCCCGACCGCGTGTGGTGGCTGCTGCCCGTGCTGGCCGGGCTCGTGCTCGCCGTGCCCGTTGCCGTGTGGTCGAGCCGCGGCGCTGTGGGCACTCGGCTGCGCGAGGCTGGCTTTCTGCTCACACCCGAGGAGACGTGTCCCGATCCCGTGATCGAACTCGCGCGCGAGGCGCAGGCCGCCAATGCAGCTTTTCTCTCATCCGCGGCCGTGGCGGCGCAGGAGCCGCAGGGGCCGCCGCCGCCGCTCCTGCATCCAATGGATCCCCAGCCTCTCGACCACTGGCCGCCCCTGCGCGGCGAGAGCGGCAGCGCGAAGGCGGCGCCGGGGGAAGATCCCCGATGACTGCGCCGCTTGCCTCCTGCGAGCCCCGGCGCATCCTCATCCTCGGCGCCGCAGGCCGCGATTTTCACGACTTCAACGTCGTCTACCGCGATGACCCGGCGGTACGCGTCGTCGCCTTCACCGCGGCGCAGATTCCCGGCATCTCCGATCGACGCTATCCCGCGGCTCTCGCCGGACGGCTCTACCCCGACGGCATTCCGATCGAGGACGAGGCCGAGCTCGAAGCCCTGTGCCGGCGCGAGCGCGTATCGGAGGTCGTCTTCGCCTACAGCGACCTCTCCCATGAGCAGGTGATGCACCTCGCCTCGCGCGCCCTGGCGGCAGGCGCGGACTTCACGCTGCTCGGTCCCGACCGCACCATGCTGAAGGCCGCCCGTCCGGTGATCGCGATCTCGGCCGTGCGTACCGGCTGCGGAAAGTCGCAGACGGCACGCTGGCTCGGCGCCCGACTGCGCGAGCGTGGCCTGCGCGTCGCGATCCTGCGGCATCCCATGCCCTATGGAGATCTCGAGCGCCAGCGCGTGCAGCGTTTCGCGTCGCGGGCCGACCTCGATGCTGCAGCCTGCAGCGCCGAGGAGCGCGAGGAGTACGAGCCGCATCTCGCTTGCGGCCACATGGTCTTCGCGGGGGTCGACTACGCCGCGATCCTCGCAGCCGCGCAGTCCGAGGCGGAAGTGATCGTGTGGGATGGCGGGAACAACGACTTCCCGTTCCTGCGGCCCGACCTGCACATCGTACTCACGGACGCGCTCCGCCCCGGGCAGGCCATGCGCTGGCATCCCGGTGAGGCCGTGCTCCGTATGGCCGACGTGATCGTCGTGAGCAAGGTCGACGCCGCGTCCGTGGCCGACGTCGAGCGCGTCGTGGACGAGGCGCGCGCTGCCAATCCGCATGCGCCGATCGTGCGCGCGGCGTCTCCGGTGTACCTCGACGACCCCGAGGCCGTGCGGGGCAGGCGCGTGCTCGTGGTCGAAGACGGGCCCACGCTCACCCACGGCGGCATGTCCCACGGCGCGGGCCTCGTGGCCGCCACGCGCGGCGGAGCCGCCGAGATCGTCGATCCGCGGCCCGGCGCCGCCAGCGCCCTGCGCGAGGTCTTCGCCCGCCATCCACACATTGGGCGCGTGCTGCCGGCCGTGGGCTACGACGCGGCGCAGCTCGCAGCGCTGCGCGAGACCATCGACGCCGCAGGCGCCGACGTGGTCGTGGCAGCGACGCCCATCGATCTCGCCGCACTGGTGCGGCCGCGCACGCCCGTAGTGCGTGTCCGCTACGAGTACGCCGATGCAGGCGAGCCCACACTCGGCGCGATCGTGGACGCATTCCTGGAGCGTGCGCTGGCCGGGGAGGGTGGCGCTCCGATCGAAGGCGCCTGAGGCAGGGCTCAGCCTCGCGGAGGGCGGCGGCGGACAGCGACCTGCCCCTGGAGATCCTTCCTCCGCCGCTCATAGGACGGCGCATTCCACTGCGGGCCGTCGGCCTCGAGGGCGGCCAACGCGTCGTCGGGGTGCGCATCGTCGTGCGAGGCGAGCGCGGCCTGCGCCGCAGACAGCTTGCCCGCCAGCATCTCGTGGCGCGTCCCGACCGACCGCTCCTGATCCACATCGAATTGTGCGAGTGCAACGACCCTTGCGAGCTGCTTCCGGCTGGTCTCAGGCGTGGAAAGGCTTCCGATCAAGGATCTCCCATGTGTCGCAATGGATTCAAGTCTACCGCGCTCCGCTCTGTTCCGCCTTGCTCTCCTCTTTGCGAAGGCCTGGAGATGGAACGAGTTTCCCCTCTCGCAGGCCTGCGGCCCGCCGCTCAGCGCCCTGCGGCCTGCACCGACGCGGCCCAGCTCCCGTCGGCGGCTTTTGGGGCCTGCCCCGCTCTGCTAAAGAACACCCACTATGAGTACTGCCAAGAAGGCCGCCCATGACCTCGCGATTGCCGTGACCAAGCTTGCGTTCAAGCTGGTCCCGGACCGCATTCCGCTCACACTTCTGGGGGCAGGCTGCTCCGCGGATTTGTGCGCTTCGATCGCCCAACTCGGCGTCGCCAAGGTGCTCATCGTCACTGATGCGATGCTCGTGAAGCTCGGGATTGTCGCAAAGATTACCGACGCTCTCGAGAGGAACGGGGTGCGTTGGTGCATCTACGACGGGGTCGAGCCCGATCCGACCTTCGATCACGTCGAGGCCGGGCTGGCGATGCTCCGACGCGAGGGCTGCGACGCGGTGCTGGCGGTCGGCGGCGGGTCGCCGATGGATGCCGCGAAGCTCATTGCGGCCGCGGCGACCAACGACAAACCCTTGCGCAAGCTCGCCGGGCTCTTCAAGGTGCGAAAGACCCCGCTTCCGCTGTTCGCGATTCCGACCACTGCGGGGACTGGATCGGAAGTGACGCTGGCGGCGGTGGTGTCGGATCCCGTCACCCACGGCAAGCAGTTTGCGCTGGACCCCAAGCTCCTGCCCGTGATGGCGGCACTCGACCCCCTGTTGATGCTGGGGCTACCGCCGCCGGTGACGGCGGCCACAGGCATGGACGCGCTGACGCACGCGGTCGAGTCGTACCTGGCACGGACCTCGACGCCACAGACGGAGCGCTACGCGACGGCTGCGATCAAGCTGATTTTCGCGAACCTTCCGCGCGCCTGTTCCGAAGGTTCGGACGTTGAAGTCCGTAAATCCATGGCGATGGCGTCCTACTACGCAGGCATTGCATTTACGCGCACCAGCGTCGGCTACGTGCACGCGATCGCCCACACCTTCGGCGCGTACTATCGAACGCCGCACGGGCTGGCCAATGCCATCGTGCTGCCCCACGTCCTGGAATTCTCGGCGGTGGTCGCAGGCAAGCGCGTGGCCCAGATGGCGCGCATGCTGGGGATCGAGGCTGAGGGCGATGCGGCACTGGCGCAGGCTTTCGTCGCTGCCGTCCGCGACCTGATGGACCGCGTCGGAATCCCGCGGACGCTCGAGGCGCTGAAGCTCAGCGACATTCCTGCCATCGCCAAACAGGCTCTGGCGGAAGCCAACATGAACTACCCGGTACCGCGCTACATGACCGAAACCGAGTGCGGAGAGCTCATCGGCAGGATGCTCCCTCGGGCTTCGGAGCGACCCGCAGCCTAGGAACGCGACTTCCGATTCGAAGGAACGCTCTGGCGGGGAGGGGGGATCGGGAACCGCCCGTCAGCGCGCGGTTCGGACGGATCCGATGCGGATCGCTGCTCTTCGGAGCCGCGCATCACGCGTCCAGAGCTCGAGCTGCTCGAGTCTGGCGGAGGCCAGGAGGTGAGCGTCGACCCAGCCGATCCCGACGCCCGCAAGACCGTGTCGCTCGACGAACGAGATCACCTCCCCGTGCTCGACGACGGGCGCCCGAGGCAGGGCCTCCAGCAGGTTCAGGATCTCGGCGCGCGCGGAGAGTCGGCCGCAGGCGAGCTCGCCGATCACGAAGTCGTGACAGACCACCTCCCCCGTCTCGAGGGCGGTAGCGAGCTCGCTGTCGCCCCGGCGGAGATGATCGACCCAGACGCTCGTGTCCACCAGGATCACGAGGCCACGCGCGACCGGCGACGCGCGACCGGGCCCAGCTTGCGTTCCGTCCCGCCCAGGGCGGCCAGCCGGCGTGCGCTCTCCCGCGCGATCAGCGCCTCGAGACCCGCGTGAAGGAGTGCGGTCTTCTCGCGGATGCCGCTCAGGCAGGTGGCCCGGGCCAGGAGCTTCTCATCCAGATT
>CAYGXT010000319.1:0-4276 GCA_964353695.1 uncultured Myxococcaceae bacterium | reverse complement strand
CGATCCTCCCTGGATCCGTCACATCGAGCACGTCGAGGCCGATCTCTCCCAGCAGGTAGGCACGAGTTCCACGCAGCTCGACGGCGAGCCCTGCGCCCTGGAAGCCGCTCGCGATGCGCCTCTCCCCGAGCAGCACTGGATGCACGGGATCCCAGATGTCGAGCACGAGCAGCCTCGGGTACAAAAAGATCGGCTCCGCGCTTCCGCCCGTCGCCGCGACGTAGGCACGATCGCCGACGATCTTCACGTCGCCCATCCCTGCGTTGTCATCGGGCACATAGTCGGAGAGAAGCTGCGGCGCACTGGCATCGGAGACGTCGAAGAGGTGTAGACCGTCGGGGCTCGCAACCGCGAGAAGATTACCGCTGGCGGCGAGGCCCGAAACGAGATCCGGGAGCTCGAGCAGGTGCAGCGCTGCCGGATGCGCCGGATCCGAGACGTCGAGGATCTGCACCCAGCCCTCGCCGATTCCCACGCCAAGGCCGAGGTAGGCGAGCTGGCGCGAGCCGTCCATGGCGATCCGGCGCGCGAAGAGACGCTTCGGGCTTGCAGGCGCGTCGAAGAAACCTTCGGCCACGTAGCCCGCTTCACCCGGCGCCAGAACGATGAGATCGTGCAGCCGTGGATCGTCAGCGGGGAGAACGCCAACCGCCGTCGACACGTCATTGGCCACGAAGGCGCGACCTCCGCTCGCAGCGACGTCGCGCACCTGCACCACTCCTGGGTAGAGCTGCCCTTCCGCCGGCGCGTCGACGTTACAGGCCGCCAACGCGAGCGAGGCCCCCAGCACCCACGCGATCCTCCCCTGCACCATCGTCCCCCCCGCGCCGGTGGCCGCTCGTCCATCAGGCTATCACGGCGATGCGAAGGCCGCGTTCGTGAAGGCGCATGCGCCACCTCCGAAGCGGCATCTGCCGCTCCGCCCCTTCTTCGCTACCGCCGCGCCCGCGCCACGTCCTCGAGACAACGGATCACGAGCGAGGTCCAGCCCGTGAAATGGCTGGCGCCGAGGCCACGCCCGGTATCGCCGTGGAAGTACTCGTGGAAGCGTACGTAGTTGCGCCACTGAGGATCTTCGGCGAAGCGGCGCTCGCCGCCATCCGCGGGCCGTGCACCTGTCGCATCCGCGAGGAAGAGCGACGCGAGGCGCCGCTTCAGCTCCTGCGCCACGCCGGCGAGATCCATGAAGCGGCCCGAGCCGGTCGGGCATTCGACCTGGAGCGCGTCGCCGTAGAAGTGGTGGTAGCGCTCGAGCGCCTCCACGATCAGGTAGTTGACCGGAAACCAGATCGGGCCACGCCAATTCGAGTTGCCGCCGAAAAGACCGCCCGTGCCCTCGCCCGGCACGTAGTCCACGCGCCACTCGGTGCCACTGACCTGGAATCGATACGGGTGGTCGAGGTGCGCCCGGGAGAGGGCCCGCAGCCCGTGCGGCGAAAGGAATTCGGTCTCGTCCAGCATCACACGCAGGATTCGCTCCAGCCTCTCCCTCGACGGAATCGCGAGAAGCCGCTGACAGCGCGGGCCGTCGTGCAGCGTACACAGGTACGAGATGTGCTGACCGAGATCCTCACGGTTCTCGAGGAACCAGCGCATGCGCTTCGTGAAGCCCGGAAGCTTCTCGAGGACCTCGTCGTCCAGCACCTCCGCCGCGATCAATGGGAGGAGCCCGACCATCGAGCGGATCCGCAGCGGCATGCGGACGCCGCCCGCATGGAGCTGGTCGTAGTAGAAGCCGTCCTGTTCGTTCCAGAGTCCCGTGCCGCCGAGGGTATTCATGGCGTCGGTGATCGCCACGAAGTGCTCGAAGAATTTTGACGCCATGTCCTCGTAGACGGGGTCTTCCTGCGCCAGCTCGAGGGCCATCGCGAGCATGGTGGCGCAGTAGAACGCCATCCACGCGGTGCCGTCGGCCTGCTCGAGGTGGCCGCCGGTCGGGAGCGGCTGCGAGCGGTCGAAGACGCCGATGTTGTCGAGGCCGAGGAACCCGCCACCGAACAGGTGCTTGCCCTCGGCATCCTTACGGTTCACCCACCAGGTGAAGTTGATGACGAGCTTGTCGAAGGCGCGCCGCAAGAACACGCGGTCACGCTTGCCGCGCTCGCCCGTAATCTTGTAGACCCGCCACACCGACCACGCGTGCACGGGAGGGTTCACATCGCCGAACGCAAATTCGTAGGCCGGGAGCTGGCCATTGGGGTGCATGAACCACTCGCGTAGGAAGAGCAGGAGCTGCTGCTTGGCGAAGAATGGATCGATCTTCGCAAACGGGATCATGTGGAAGGCCAGATCCCAGGCTGCGAACCATGGATACTCCCATTTGTCGGGCATCGAGATCACGTCGCGAGCGTGGAGATGAGCCCAGTCGCGGTTGCGCCCCGACCACCGCTCGGACGACGGAGTCGGATGCGCGGGATCTCCTTCGAGCCAGTCCTTCACGACGTAATGGAAGAACTGCTTGTTGAAGAGCAGGCCGGCGTAGGCCTGTCGCACGACGTTACGCTCCTCTGCGCTGAGCTCGCGCGAGAGCATCGCGTCGTAGAAGGCATCGGCCTCGCGGCGCCGCGTCTCGAAGACGTCGTCGAACGCCGGACCGAAGGCGTCCGCGGGAGCCTCGGCCTCGGCGAAGAGGCGAAGCCGGAGCACGACTTGGCCGCCGGCCGGAATCACGATGCGGTAGTGGGGTGCAGCCTTCGTACCGGAGCGAGCGGGGTTGACGGCGGCGGCGTTGCCGCCGACGACGGCCTCGTGGAAGGCATCCTTGCAGTAGGGGCTCTCGCCCGGGATGCCGAAGAGGCGTTCGGTGTTGGTCTCGTTCTCCGTGAAGAGCACTTCGGGAATGGCGGCGCCGGGCAGCGCGTCGAAGGCCAGGTGCATGCGGCCGAGCTCGTGATGTACGGCGAGGATCGAACGCTCCGCCGCCAGCGACAGACGCGGCCTCGGCCCATGCCCCTCCGTGGTACGACCCCAGCTCCAGGTGTTCCGGAACCAGAGCGTCGGCAGCACGTGGAGCGGCGCCGCTTCCGGGCCGCGATTGTGGATCGTGATGCGGATGAGGAGGTCGTTCGGGGACGCCTTCGCATACTCGGCAACCACGTCGAAGTAGCGGTCGCCGTCGAAGACGCCGGTGTCGGGGAGCTCGTACTCGCGCTGCTCCCGACCGCGCTGGCGGTTCTCCTGGACCAGCTTCGCGTAGGGAAAGGCCGACTGCGGGTACTTGTAGAGCGACTTCAGATAGGAGTGCGTCGGGGTCGAGTCGAGGTAGAAGTAGCACTCCTTCACGTCCTCCCCGTGGTTGCCTTCCGGTCCCGTGAGGCCGAAGAGACGCTCCTTCAGGATCGGGTCGTGCTCATTCCAAAGCGCGAGTGCGAATGCCAGGCGGCACTGCCGGTCGCAGATGCCGAGCAGGCCGTCCTCGCCCCAGCGATACGCGCGCGAGCGCGCATGGTCGTGAGGGAAGTACTCCCAGCAGCCACCGAGCGCTGAGTAGTCTTCGCGAACGGTCGACCACTGGCGCTCTGCGAGGTACGGGCCCCAGCGCTTCCAGCTCTTCTCGCGCGCGGCATCCGCGGCCAGGCGCCGCTTCTCGGCGTCCGGATCGACGACGGCGGCTGCGTCCACCTGGGCCTCCCGAATCGATGCCATGGAAGCTCCTCTACGTGCCGGCCCGCCCCAGCGAGATCCTTCCGCGGACGCCACGCAAGAACGAGTGTGCCACGTATTCGCCGGGGCAAGGGCGGGCCCGCGTCGGACGAGACCGAGCCTCATCCGGCAGGCGGAGCCGCCGGGAGCCCGGGCGCGCATTGGGGCAGGGCCGGCTCTGGCCTCCCGGCCTGGCCGCTGCTTGCCGGCCGCCGGACTTCGCGAGAACTTCCAATGCATGAGCAGCAAGCCCACCCTCTCCGCCTTCCTGCGTGAGGTCTATTCCCGCTGGAGCAGCGATCGCGCTCTCACGCACGGCGCCGCCCTCGCCTACTACACGCTCTTCTCGCTGGCGCCGCTGCTGGTGCTCGTGATTGCGATCGCGGGTCTCGCCTTTGGGCGCGCCGCGGCGGAGGGCGAGATCGTCGGGCAGATGACGGACCTCGTCGGCGCAGACGGCGCGCGCATGATCCAGGGCATGATCGCCCGCGCGAGCGCTCCCTCGACGGGCGTGATTGCCGGTGCGGCGAGCCTGCTCACGATGGTCTTCGGCGCATCCGGCGTGGTCGGACAGCTCCAGGCCTCTCTCAACCAGATCTGGAACGCACCGCCGCCACCGAAGACAACGAGCGCG
>CAYGXT010000318.1:0-4280 GCA_964353695.1 uncultured Myxococcaceae bacterium | reverse complement strand
CGCTCACGGCGCAAGCGGGGCGCAACCTCCACGTCGTCACGGAGCAGCTCGGGCAAGCGAACCCGGAGCTGAACCTCCGGGTCTACGCGCACGCTGCGACGACGCGACGCGTAGGAAGAACAAGCGGGCGTCCGCCGCTCTCCTCCGAAACAACCAACCTTGCAAATTCTCCGGGGGACAGCTTGCCTGTAATGGCGGCCGCTCCTGGCATGGCTCGACGCGAACCCGGCAGGATCGCTCGCTTCCGCCGCACACTCGCTCGGGAGGACGATCAGCAACGTCGAGCGGCTCTGCGTCGATCTCGTGGACGCGGAGATGATCGAGCGCGCGCCGATGTCGTGAAGCCGGCAGACCGCGCGCTGGCCCTTATGAGCGGACCAGACAAGTGAGATATCGGCTCCATCGGGGCTAAGGCACGCTGATCCGCACGGCGGTATGAGCGAGGGATCGGCTTAACCGGACGCCCTATCCGGCCCCAGCAGCAGCTCCCGCACATCGCCCTTCGCCTGCAGGCTGACGACAAGGAGATAGGCAGAAAGGAAACTCGCCCCGCCGAACAAGGCCAGCACGGCGAGCACCAATCCGCCGCCCGAGAAATGGTGCCGCCAGGCGACCCAGAGCGCGGAGAGCGCGAGCATGCACATGAAATCCAGGTTGAATTGGCCGGGCCAACCCATCTTCGCCATGTCGCCGAAAAAAACCGGCAACAGGCCCATTCCGTGATTCGCGACGACGATGGCCGTGTAGCCGAAGATGGCCGCCCACATCGCGACCAACAAGACGCGAAAAGCCGTCATGGCATCCTCCCTCTTCCATTAGAGCCCGTTCGAGAGAAGATTGTGTGCTGGCTTGAGGCGTGATTCAACCTTGGGACGCGCTGAATCGCTCACCCTGTCGTTGCGGACGATCACGGCATCGGCCTCGTCCTCGCGTCGTTTGCCCGCCGCACCGCGCGTGGCCGATCGCTCCGAGCCGAGAGTCGGCGCAGGACCGGGCGCTGCGAAGAGACTTCGTCTTCCGGGGACATGCGCAAATTTTGGCCCTTCCCTCTCGAGCGGTCGGCTGCGGTCCTCTTCGGATACGCTCACGACCACGGAGGAACGGTCATGAAGTACGAGCACTTGGCGGTCACGAACGAGAACGAGTTCACGATCGTGACGATGAGTCGGCCAGAGCGCCGCAACGCCCTTTCGGAAGGCCACCTGCGCGAACTCCTGCACGCCTTCCGCGAGATCGGCGAGAGCACGGCGCGCGGCGCGATCCTCGCCGCGAAGGGCCCCGTATTCTCCGCCGGCCACGATTTCTCCGACATGGCGGACCGCGATCTCGCGGGCATGCGACGGCTGCTCGCTGTCTGCAGCGATCTCATGCAGACGCTGCACGCGATCCCGCAGCCCGTGGTGGCGCAGGTGCAGGGCCTCGCCACGGCGGCGGGCTGCCAGCTGGTCGCGACCTGCGACCTCGCGGTGGCGGGGCGCTCGTCGCGCTTCGTCGTGCCGGGAGGTATGGGCGGCTGGTTCTGCACCACGCCGGGTGTGGCGCTGGCGCGGGCCGTCGGCCGCAAGCAGGCGGTCGAGATGCTCTTCACGGGCGATCCGATCGACGCCGAGAGGGCGCTGGCGTGGGGGCTGCTGAACCGGGTGGTCGACGACGGCGAGGTGCCGCAGGCCGCGCGCGCGCTTCTCACGCGCGCCACGCGCGGGAGCGCGCTCGCCAAGGGGATCGGGAAGCAGGCCTTCTACCAGCAGATCGAGCTGGAGCTTCCGGCGGCCTATGCGTTCGCGAGCGAGGTCATGGCTTCCGCCTCCCAGACCGGGGACGCCCAGGAGAACATGAGGGCCTTCCTCGAGAAGCGGCTGCCCTCGTTCAAGAACCGCTAGGTCTAGGTCTAGGACAGAGCGACAGAGTTCAGGGTCGGATCGCGGCGCTGCTACGCCGCCGACGGCGCACCTGTGGGAGCTGATCGAACGTCCTTACCCGGACGCAAGAACGCCCAAGACGACTATCTGCGATGTGCAAGAGTGCCGTCTTCGGTCGCGAGAGCGTCTCCTACGCAGACGGCCTCGCCATCGGATCCGCCACGAGATCGGGGACGTTCTTTCCGCTCGCGCGCTGGATCTCTCGAATCAGCCATTCGAGGCGATCGTTTCCCCAGAACCTCTGGTCGCGCCACGCGAAGAACGGAACGCCGAAGATGCCGTCCTGTCCCGCCTGAAGAAACCCGATGCCGACAAGCTTGTGCATCGCGGGGTCGTCGGCGGCGTGCACCACGACTTCGGGATCGAGGCCGCACTGCTTCGCGAGGTCGCGCAGCACGTCGTCCGTTCCGACGTTGCGCCCCTCGCAGAAGCGAGCGCGGAAGACCGCCAGCGCGAACGCGTCGCCATTGCCCTGGTCGGCGGTAAACACGTACGCGGCATGCGGGCGCATCCAGTCGGTATTGACATCGCCGCCCCAAGTCATCGGCGGGAGCCCGTACTCCTTGGCGATGCGCGACGCGTCGTGGACGATGTACGCGAGCTTCGCGGGTACGGCGGCGGGGTCGTTCGGGTAGTCGGGCGGGGGGAAGACCGGAATGCGCTGCACGCTCACCGGAAGGGCAGCGAAAGCACGCTCTAGACGCTCATACGCAAGCCAGGCGTAGGGGCTTCGGAAACTGAAGTAGAACCGGATCGTTTCGGCTGCGGGCATGGCGGGTTCCCCCCTCGAAGACACACATCGCGAACGCTCGGAGCGTACCCGAGTACCCGACCCCGCCGGAAGCTCCGGGTTCGTGCCTTGCGCCGCGATAGTTTCTCGCGAACAACTGTGCGAGTACCCGGTCGGTACCAGACCCGCACCCAATTCGAAAAGTGACGGTAACGTCACTTTCGTCATCCCGGCTGTCTCTCACGATCATGATCGAGGGTCCCGCGAAACTCGATCGATTCCAGGCGCTCCCGCGATCTCTGCGGGTTCCTCCGAGCCGTGGCGTCCATCATTCGGTCTCGCCGTGGTGTCCCACGTCGCCCCCGGAATGGATCCCGAGATTCCTGAATTGGCTTCGGGGATTCGGTGGGCCTGAGTTCGTGTCGTTACCGACACGAGCGGGCCATCTTCCAGCTTCACGCTGTGCTCTCGTGCGATCGGATGCGGACGAGTTCGCGGGGGCGGCGACCAACCAGTCGCCTTTTCAGGCCCGCGGTAAATTAAAGCGGAGACAGGAATGCCATGTTGCTTCGCGAGTGCAAGCGTCTCATCAGCCTCCAGTCTCTCGCGAATTCGTTCCATCGGGTCGCTGGCCCATCTTTCGAATTCGGCTTGGGTTCGGTCCCGCCGCTCCAGCCTTGAGGCTTGGTCGTGCCACGATCGACGGCCGGCAGCGCTCACCTTCGGCGGCCACCACTGGCGCTTGACATCTCCCGGATTCCTGACAATTTTGTAGGAAAGGTACCTACCACCCTTCTAGAAGAGCCTTCTAGGAGAGAGATGATGGTGATGCCGTTCGGGCCCTTCACGATAGGCAGCGCCCCCGATCGTCGGTAATGGGCGCAGGCGAGGACAGCCCGAAGGCTCTCGTCCCAAGGAGAAGGAAGAAACATGAAAAGTGTGCGGGTGTTTGCCCAGAGAATGCTGGTGTGCGGGGTCGCGATCGTCGGGCTGTCGTCGGGAGCCGCCCACGCGGGGCCGATATATTTGAAGTTTACCGACATCAACGGCCTCGACGCGCCGAAATACAAGAACTGGACCCAGGTGTCGGACTTCGGCTGGGGGTTGACCGTGGCGGTGGGCCCGGTCCGCCAGGGCGGGTCTCCCAACGTTGGGAGACCCGAGTTCCAGGACGCTACCTGGACACAGCTGGTGGACCAGAGCATCCCGCCGCTCTTTGGCGTGATGGCGACTAACAGGCTGCCGAACGGCAAGCCAATCCCCACCGCGACGGTGGACTTCACCAAAAATTGCGGACAGAATCTCTGCACCTACTTCGAGATGTCGTTCACGAACCCTCTCCTGACGAGCCTTAGCATCTCAGGGTCGGGCCAGGAAGCGGCCCAAGCACAAGGTGCCTTCGCATATGGTGCAGTCAGCATGACCTACTGGGGAATGAACGCAGACGGGAGCCTCGGAAAACCCGTCTCCGCGTCCTATGACCTCATTACAGGAAAGGGTTCCGCGTCAGCCCTGGCCGGCGTCTACGCGCTGGGCACGGCCGTGACCGTCCCGGAGCCCGGCACGGCGCTGCTCGGCAGCTTCGGCCTGCTTGGCCTTGCGACCCTCGGCCGCAGGCGGGTCCGCTAGCC